>JAJCYJ010000878.1 GCA_029262975.1 Saprospiraceae bacterium | reverse complement strand
AAAGAGCATATAGAAAAAATAGGTGCTGGAGGATTAAGCGGGGGCCCACTGAAAAACCTATCTTCAGAAGTACTAAAAAACGTAGTCCTGATGACACAGAATAAGCTCCCTGTTATCGGCGTGGGAGGTATTTCAGATCCCTGCTCTGCTCAAGAAAAATTAAATGCGGGTGCTGCTATGATTCAAGTATATAGCGGTTTGATTTATGAAGGACCATTCCTTGTAAAAAGGATTAAAAAGCATCTTATAAAGTAGCAAGTGATCGTTCTTAAGTGGTTCTGATAAGAAAGGCCTTTCTTCAACAACAAATTTTCTTCTTTTTTTGAGATTAATCCGAACAGGATAAACATTACTATAAGGATAACATTACATTTGTTTTTAATCATTAAAGTATACAATCTAAGGTATGTCCAACGAAAAAGAATCCAAACTCAAAGCACTGCAATTAACTGTTGACAAGCTTGAAAAGACCTATGGAAAAGGCACAATTATGAAACTTGGTGACAAGAAGATAGTTGATGTGGATGCAATTTCTACCGGATCTCTAACATTAGATATTGCCTTAGGAATTGGCGGTTTACCAAGAGGAAGGGTTGTTGAAATATATGGGCCTGAATCTTCGGGAAAAACGACTCTGGCAATTCACGCGATTGCAGAGGCTCAAAAAAAAGGAGGCATTGCGGCTTTTATTGATGCAGAACACGCCTTTGACAAGTCTTATGCAGAAGCATTGGGGGTAGACACTGCAAATCTTCTTATCTCTCAACCAGATAATGGAGAACAGGCCTTGGAAATTACAGAAAACCTTATTCGTTCAGGTGCCATTGATATTATTGTAATAGACTCTGTCGCAGCTTTAACACCAAGAAGCGAAATAGAAGGTGAAATGGGAGATTCTAAAATGGGTCTTCAAGCAAGACTTATGTCTCAAGCTCTAAGAAAACTCACCGGTACGATTGGACGCACCGGTTGTTGTTGCATTTTTATCAATCAACTTCGAGAAAAAATAGGTGTAATGTTTGGTAATCCCGAAACCACAACGGGAGGTAACGCGCTTAAGTTTTATGCTTCTATTAGATTGGATATCAGAAAATCGGGAACATCAATTAAAGACAAAGAAGGGAATGTCGTAGGTAATCCAATAAAGGTGAAAGTCGTTAAAAATAAACTTGCTCCTCCATTTAGAATTGCATTATTTGAAATTACTTTTGGAAAGGGCATATCAAGAACTGGTGAAATTATCGATCTGGCTGTGGAACATGACATAATTAAGAAAAGTGGATCATGGTACAGTTATCAGGATACCAAAATAGCCCAAGGAAAAGAGTCTGCTAAAGAATTTTTAGAAGACAATCCAGAAGTTTCTTCTGAAATAGAAGGAAAGATAAAAACACTTTACGAAGTGCCTGTTGCGGCCGCAAATGGTGAAGTCGCTACAAAATAATATTAATGGAATGCTTAAGCATTCCATTTCGGGTGAACAACTCTGGTTAATGTCGGAAAAGGTCATTTTCTGGCCAAAAAGAAAGAGTCTTTTTATCTCTGACGTTCACTTAGGAAAAGTGAATCACTTTAGAAAAAATGGTTTTCCAATACCTCAGGCTGCAGGGATTGATAATTATAATCGATTAAAAGCTGTAATACACCATACGCAACCCCATAGTATTATTTTTCTAGGAGATCTTTTTCATAGCCATATTAATCAGGATTGGTTGTTGTTTGAATCTTTTGCCAAAGAATTTCCAGGAATTAAATTAGAATTGGTTGTGGGGAATCACGATATAATTAATCGGGATATTTTATTGAATGTAGTAGACGATATTCACGAAGAAGAATATATTTTATCTCCATTTATTCTGACCCACCATCCGCGATCTGATAATGAATATTATAATTTATGTGGTCATATTCATCCTTCTGTCAGAATAAAAGGTCGAGGACACCAATCTATAAAATTACCCTGTTTTTATTTTACTCCCACATCCGGGATTTTGCCTGCTTTTGGTTCTTTTACAGGAACCCATACAATTGTACCAGAAAATCATGACGATGTCTTTCTAATTGTCAAGGGTGAAGTCGTGAGGTTTTAATGGATAAAAGTCTACTTTTGAGCAAATCATTATGGCGGTAAAAAGAACTAAAAAAGAATATCAAATTTTTGAGAAAGAATTCTTTCCTCATATTGATGCGTTAAAGACTTTTGCATATCATCTTTCTTATGACGATGATGATGCAAATGATTTAGTTCAGGAGACCTACCTTAAGGCTTTCAGATTTATAGATAAATACGACGAGGGAACTAATGCGAAGGCTTGGTTGTTTAAAATTTTGAAAAACGCTTACATCAACGAGTATCGTAAAAAGAGTAAGCGGCCAACCAAAGTTGATTTCGAGGATATCGTAAGTTACCACGATAGTGAAGAGAGTGTCATCCCCGGTTATTTAGATTTACGGGAAGAACTTTTTGACAATATGATGGGTGATGAGGTTACATTAGCCATAAATGCATTACCTATAGATTTTAGAACGGTTCTGTTACTAAGTGATGTTGAAGGATTTACTTATGAAGAGATCAGCAAGATAATTGATGTGCCGATCGGGACTGTACGATCCCGTTTATTTAGGGCACGTAATATGTTAAAAGACAAGCTGAAAGGATATGCTGAAAAAAAAGGCTATCACGATTACCGCGGAGAAAAAAACAAAGCCTCCGCAGAAGAAGAGTAACCCAGAAAAAGACTTATCAAAATCTCTCTTGTTTGATTTGATCAAGTTTTTTAACTTTGAAAGAACACATGTCATTTGATTTTTAATCACGACTAGATGAAGAACAAAAACCTACTGTCCTATTTCTCTCAGCAAGTTAATCTATATCTCGACAACCGGCTAAATGATGATAGCAAACAGAACCTTATGGATGCTATAAATAATGACTCTGAGTGTAATGAGGTATACAAATCTGAAAAGCAATTCAGAGATTTTATAAAATCAAATGTGAAGCGTCCGTGTGCTTCAAAGGATTTAATTAATTCAATTAAGAGTAAGCTCGATTAGCTGAGTACGTGTACTTTCGCATCTTTTAACATTTCCAATAACCTTCTTTGTTATGCTCAACAAGCTAGCGGCTATTCATGCTCATTTTTTAGACATACAGGAAAAGCTTTCAAATCCAGATATAGTCACCGACATCAAGAGGTTTTCCAAGCTCAACAAAGAATATAAAGACCTCCAGGAGATAATAGATTACTACTTGAACTATCGACGCGTGATGGAGAACATTGAATCGTCCAGGGAAATGTTAAATGATGAAGATGAGGAAATGAGATCTATGGCTCGTATAGAAATTGAATCCTTATCAAAGGAAAAAGAAGAAATGGAAGAGGCCATCAAAGTGCTTCTAATACCTAAAGATCCCGAAGATTCTAAAGATGTTGTTTTTGAGATTAGGTCGGGCACGGGCGGCGACGAAGCAAGCATTTTTGCTGGTGACTTATACCGAATGTATAACAAATACTTTGAGTCTCAAGGATGGAAGTCCGAGCTTATTTCAGAGAATGAAGGCTCAGCAGGAGGGTATAATAAAATTGTCCTCGAGGTATATGGGAATGATGTCTATGGGAAATTGAAATTTGAATCAGGAGCTCATAGGGTGCAAAGAGTACCAAAGACGGAATCGCAGGGACGTGTGCATACATCTGCAGCGACTGTAGTGGTGATGCCAAAATTTGAAGAAGAAGATATCGATATAAAAAAAGACGACTTACGTACTGACACATTTCGGGCAAGTGGTGCTGGTGGACAACACGTAAATAAGACAGAATCCGGAGTGCGTTTTACACATATTCCTACTGGTATCGTGGCAGAAAGTACTGATTCGAGATCTCAACATAAAAATAGAGAGATTGCGCTTCAGAGACTGTATACCAAGATTCTTGAAGCTCAAAAAAGTAAAGTCCAAAGCGAATTAACAGCACAGCGAAAATCTCTTGTTGGATCAGGTGACAGGTCTGACAAAATCAGAACCTATAACTATCCTCAAAATAGACTTACAGATCACAGAATCAATCTAACACTTTACAGTTTAGATAAGATCATCGAAGGAAATATCGATGATATTATTCAAGCTTTGCAGGTCGCAGAAAATGCAGAGAAAATGAGAGCTGGTGATGGCCTCTGATATTAAAAGGTACCGTTAGATTCATTGTAAAGAACTGCGGTAACGACTTGCCCAACAACCTTTAGTGTTCTCTTGCTGATAATATCAATATTGTCATCGTGTGTGTGATGATAAAACCCAAAGCTCATTTGATCTTTAGGTGACATATTGATTATATCCACCATTTTTATTTTGGCATCCCGGTTTACATAAACGTGGTCATCAAAAACGGTACCTGCGCTAAAATTTTGAAAATAATCTGAATAACCCATGTTCTGAGCGAGTGTCCATATTTTGTTTTGGAGTTCGCGTGCGAAACCTGTTGAAAGAGATTCTTTTCCAAATGTTGCATTTTCCGAACCGACCATATCAAGGAGTATTCCATATTCTGGTTTATAACCTTTAGGAATTATGTTCTTTGACCAATACTGTGCACCCAGAGCCCACGTTTTATCAGAACCTGGTCCTGAGGTCCCTTGATCTTCGGCATCAAAAAACAAAATGTCAACGCCTATTCCGACTGGATTCTGAGAAACTATTCTCGCTATCTCCAATAGAACTGCAACACCACTAGCACCATCGTCCGCGCCTGGGATGGGTTCATCTTTTCGTTCATCATCTTTTTCTGCGATCATCCTGGTATCAAAATGGGCCGCCAATAAAACACGAGTAGATAGGTCAGTATTAAAACGAGCCATTATGTTCGTACACTCCACATTTTTCAACCCAAGAAAATTTGCTTTAAAGTTCTGCTGCGTGACTTCACCACCCAATTTTTGCATCTTGTCTGTTAACCATTGTATTGTCTTTTCGTGCGCTTCAGTTCCAGGTACTCTATATCCAAAAGATAATTGTTTTTCTATGTAGATATATGCGCTGTCAGAATTAAACGCCGGTACACTTAATTTGACCTTTTCCGTTAATGGTGGCGGTGGCGATTCATTCTTACATGAAACGAAAAGAACCAAAAGCAAAGTCGGAACAATAAGAAAGTCAAAGTTGTATTTCATATTATCTAATTAAAGCTCCACGATGAGCCATCTTTTCCATCCTTTATAATAATTTTTTGGGCAGCAAGTTCGTCTCTGATTTTATCAGCTGTTGGCCAGTCTTTGTTTGATCTTGCATTTTGACGTAAATCAAGTACTAGGTTCATGATTCCATCAAGTATGTCGCCCATTCCACTGCCGCTATCTCCAGATTCGTCTTCTAATCCAAATATATCAAAAAGGACATCAGAAAAACATTTTTTTAGTCGTTCTACTGTCTCCTTAGCTATATCGCGAAATAATGGTTTATCATCCTTATAACTATTTATAACAGGTACTAATTCGAACATTCGAGCAAGAGCTTTAGGCGTGTTGAAGTCATCATCCAATTCATCAAATACTGCACTTATACCGTTGTTTATTTGCTCATCTATTTCTGAGGTTGTGTCTGGTATTACATGGTCTATTTGTTGAAGATATTTGTTCGCATCCATTAATTTTTTATACCCTTTTTCTGCAGCTAAAAGAGCTTGATCGCTTAAGTCTAAGGTTGATCTATAATGAGCCATTAGCATAAAAAACCGAACAGCCATAGGTGAATAACCCTTACTAACATGTTCGCTTTTACCAGAAAACAATTCTTCGGCAGAAATAGTATTGCCGTCGCTCTTGGCCATTTTTCTGCCATTCATTAACAACATGTTGGAATGGAGCCAGTACTTGGCCGGAGCACAACCACAGGCACCGATATTTTGAGCTACTTCATTTTCATGATGAGGAAATTTAAGATCATTTCCACCTCCATGAATGTCAAAATGTTTGCCCAAATATTTCGTGCTCATAACAGAGCATTCGAGATGCCATCCTGGAAATCCAACAGACCATTTTGACTTCCATTTCATCAAGTGTCTATCATCTGCTTTCATCCAAATAGCAAAGTCTGCAGGGTGTTTTTTTTCTGCTTGGTTTTTTAATTCTCTGGTTTCTACTAGTAAATCATCAATTACCCTACCAGATAGCTGGCCATAAGATTTGTATTTTGATGCAAACTTCTTAGTGTTAAAGTATACGGAGCCATTTTTTTCATATGCGAAGCCGTTTTTGATGATTTGTTCAACCATTTCAATCTGCTCTAAAATGTTACCGGTTGCCCGAGGTTCAATACTAGGCTCTAAATTGTTTATAATCCTCATCATTTTATGAAAGCCATTGGTATATTTTTGGACGACCTCCATTGGCTCTATATTTTCTAGTCGTGCCCTTTTGGCTATTTTGTCTTCTCCATCATCCACATCACCCACAAGGTGTCCTACATCAGTTATATTTCGTATATATCTGACTTTATACCCAAGATATTTTAAATACCGATAGATAACATCAAAACTCATAAATGTGCGAATATTGCCAAGGTGTACGTTGCTATAGACAGTTGGCCCACACACGTACATCCCAACATGGCCACCATTAATTGGAACGAAAAGTTCTTTTTCGCGGGAGAGACTATTGTACATTTTAAGTTTTGACATACGTATATAATTGTATTGGGGGATAATTCAATTCACTTTAAATGAGGCTTTAACCGGATAATGGTCAGAAAGATCACTTTTTAAGCGTAAAAATGATGTATTAATAAGTTCTTTGCTTGCAAAAATATAATCTATTCTCAACATCGGAATAGCTCCGGTCCAGGTAGTTCCAAAACCAGAACCTGTATCTAGAAAGGTATCATTTAAGTTTTTCTTTAAGGTGCGATATGTATAAGACATTGGAGGGTCATTAAAGTCCCCACAGACTATTACTGGATAAGGGCTCTCATTAATGTGTTTTTTCACTAATTCCGCCTGGTCTCCTCGCTTTCCCGCATATAATGGATATTTCGTCACAAGGTCTCTAATTCCCTTGATTGCTTCTTTTGCTTCATATCCCTCTTTTACAATAAAATCATAAGATGACTGGCTTAGACGATTAGATTCAAGGTGCGTGCTGTAGACCCTTATTGTATCATTAGTTGGCACAACAATATCGGCCCATAAACAAGAATTTATACGAGGCCCAAAATCAATTTGTCCTTTTCTGACAATGGGATATTCAGAAATAATAATTGCGCCTCTTTGTTTTATCTGATGGATATACTTATATCCAAATGCAGCATTAAAGGCATCTTTCGTTAATTGGCTGGCTTCTTGGGCACAGATAATATTCGGTATAGGTTCCTGTTTCACAAGTTGGTTAAAGAGTTCTTGTCTGGCATCCGTAAACTGATAATTTTCATTAACCATTTTGGTACCCATCATTACGTTGAAGGTCATGACATGTAAATTTCCAGACTCATCAATTGCAGAAAAATTTGGGTGTACATAAGAGAGAAAAGGCTTCAAGCCAATGATAAGCAGTAATACTCCTATTAAAAAAGTGATTTTTTGATGCTTGTAAACGAATGGAATGATAAATAGAGCTGCGAGATAGATATAAGGAAAAATTAGCCCGAACAAGGACAACACATCTTTGTCATTGGGCTTAATATATACGGAGGCAAGCGCAAACCCTAACGTGATTGA
>JAJCYJ010000877.1 GCA_029262975.1 Saprospiraceae bacterium | reverse complement strand
AATATACGATTGAATCCGCCATTTTCAAAAATAGGCCCTTTCTCTTTCTTGAAAGAACCATCATGGATTATTGCCTGTCGAAGTTCTGCCACCGTATCAATATTCGAAAGTGGAATAAAACTTATCTCTTCAAGTGCCTCTAGTTCAGTGTTTAAAGACATTACTAAATCACTCACCCTGTGTCCAAATGTATTAACCTCAGTTTGTTCGACCTCTTCTCTGTTTTGAAGATCTTCCAATTCAAAATAAATACTCTGCTTTAAGTGAGTTACCGATTTGAAAAACTTGGTGATAGCTGCATGTTGGATATACAGGTTACTCAGTTCTTTATTTTTATCGATTTTTTTCGCTAGCGATAAATGGAAAGCACAAAAGTGCTTGTCCCATTCTGTAAATTTTTCGGCGAACAACCTTTCACGTTCTGTTGATAATTCGTTGTATCCTAATTCTATTTTCTTCTTGCCAAAAGTCTTTCCATTAAATGTTAAGGAAGTTTGTGTTGTGGCACCTTGAGAAATCTGAACAGCCTTGGACATAAGTTCCTGAATTTCTTGTACGGGTCTCATGAGTTCTAAAAGGTCTGACTTTATTTTTTCTAATTGACTGACAGAGTGGTGGGTTATTCTGTCGGCGGCATCCTGCAATTCTTCAGAAGATGGAATGGATAAAAATCTATGTTCAAATGTGTTATGATATTCTTCTAACAATTCACGCCCCATGGTCTCGGCTGCAATGAATTGTTCAAATTGTTCGACAGTAGCATGTTCGCTGGGTGTCTTATCGAAATAGTGCTGGTAAACAAGAGAAGTCATCTCTTGTTGTAAAGATTCTGCGGCATTAAAAAGAATCCATGGGGATCGTTCATCTGTGGGACATTCGATATATGGTATCTTAGCATTAGCTTCTCTTTTGTCATTCGAAGGGTGGCTGGCATACATGCTGACCAATGAGGCATTAGAATTAGAAAAGAATCTTTTGCCTCCTCTATCATCATTTGGAAGATTATTCAGTTTTTGAATTTGATCCTTTATGTTTCTTTTTATTGCTTGATTATTGTGCTCATAAAGGTTTTTGGAAAACATCTTTTTCTGTCCAGCTACATATGCATTATTCAAAGTATTATTCCAATTAGAAAAACCGTCATCCAGCTTCCACAGTGCAGAGATGATGGCATCACTTCCAGATGTACTTACCGCCACCTTGTCCGCATTAAATTCCATTTCCCTTGAAAGAGAGGAATACATAATATTTAAAAACTGATAGAACAGGGAAAGTACGCGTCTGATTAACCAAATAATCGGTGTGATCACCCAGGCAGCAGCTGATAATCTAATATCCGAAGCTCTCCACTTGTCCAATGTATCATCCCATTTATCTCTCGAATAAATCATATCATGTATGATCGTGTTGGCAGACATTATATAACTTCCGATTTTCATACTACTCTGGGCAAAGTGTCCAAATTCATGAGCTACTACCGCTTTAAACTCTGATAAATTGACACAACTGACAAGCCCCAATCCTATTGTTAGGTCTTTTTTAACTGGTAGGAACAGACTCAACCAACTATTAGTATAGGATACATATGCATTTACATCGGGGTCGACATAAATTGATTTTGGCCGGGGAGCACCTGTCTCATTACATATCTGTGTTACGAAATCCCAGAGATGCTCGTTTTCTTCTTTTTTTAGTTTTATACGATTATCCGGCACATGATTTTTTAATTTAAAGATAAACTTCAGTGTAAACAAAAATAGCATGACGGCTCCGGCTATGGCACCACCTTTCATCAGCAAAGTAAATTTGTTTACACGCCCCATATCATATATAATGGCATACTTTACAAGGTAGGCGAGACCTACAACGAGTGCTGTATACAATAGGAAAAAAAGCAAAATTGAAAAGATGGCCATCAAGGCACGCATTTGATATGATGACGTCAGACTCGTCAGCTGATTGTCAACATTATCTGGACTTTGGGGATAATAAGTTGAAGACATGATTTTCGGGTTTTTATCGAATATTTCATAAATAGTGCCATAGTTTCCTGTATTTAAGTGATTAGACAGTCGTATTGACAGTTATCTTGCAATTTGTTAGAATTAGCCTTAAGGAATGATATTAGAATATTGTCAACTATGCTTTCACTAATTATTATTGTTGGTAGTGCCTCCAGGTGCCAATTCTTCATAATTGAAGTTATTCCTGGATGAATTGACTATCGATAGAAAGGAACTTATCCATCTTTATAATATGATTTGGTGGAAAAACCTTGCAAAAAGGAAGTCGTAGTTATTCAAACTTCCGGAGTCATTTTCTTATATTAGGGCAATAAACAAGAATAGCCGAATGTTTCAGATCGAACCAATATTGTGGTTGCAGTCTTTTGATTCTCCAGGAATATCATGGTTGATGTCGACAGTCTCGTCTTTGGGATATTCATCATTTTACGGCGCCTTGATTATTGCTATAATTTTCGGATTGAAATTGAAAAAGGGTCTTGTAATATTTATGGCAATGGTTGTTTGCGGACTTCTGACACATGGCATGAAAAGTGGCCTGAAATTTCCCAGGCCAAGTGATATTGATATTCGGATATTCGAACCTGGCATGGCACCTCCGCCCCGATTAGTTGAAAAGGGTGGTGCTACAAGTTTTTGGTCCTTACCTTCTTCAGAAGCCATGGCTGCGGTAAAACGCCAACCTTATTGGAGTTACGGATTTCCATCCGGTCATGTAAGCTCCGCTGCCGTTTTTTTTCTGGGCATTGCTTTCTTTTTTCGTTGGAAAGCTATGTATGCCTTTTCCGGAATCTGGCTCAATCTAATGTCATTATCCCGAATGTATTTAGGCCGTCATTTTATTGCTGATGTAATTGCAGGTGTCGGAGTGGGTGTCCTTGCCATCTTTATAGTTCATCACTTTGTGCGCTCATTTGACGGGAAACAATTTATGAAATGGAAGAGACGCGTGCATATGCCGTTGGCCTTTTTTACAATTGTAACCGTAATTCTGGCCTTAATTTATGAGCCCGTGGATGCGGACAATGTGGGTAGACTTTTAGGCGTGTTTGCAGCATATATACTTGCATTCAAAATACATTCTGATGAAGGAAAAGTGGGATACAGAATTGGAAGGGTATTGATCGCCTTCTTGTTATTTTTCTTGTCTGATTTATTAATCAAGCAATTCCTTGATTCGGTTGGATGGGAAGACCTGCCCATAGCTATGTTGATAGGAACATTTTTGATAACAGTTATTCCGCTGGTTAGTACAATACTTATCGCCCAACGATTTAATTTATACAAATCATTGGAGGTGAGCTCAGTGTAAAGTTATGAGTTACTTTACTATTCCGAAAAGATTAAAGTAGCAACAATTTAATTTTCGAAGTATAAATTCAAAATACAATTCTTTCCAAAAGATATGAAGATTAAGTTGTTAACCCGTTGAGTGGTTAAATCATATTGCATTAATTAGAATTGTCATACCCGCCTGCCTTTGGCAGGATTTTTATAAAAAATAACACCAATTCTAAAAAAAACTTAAATTCCAAACCAGGGATTTACATCCCTGGCTGAT
>JAJCYJ010000876.1 GCA_029262975.1 Saprospiraceae bacterium | reverse complement strand
AAGTCTTGAAAAGACCTATGACGATAGTCTTTGATGAAGAGCCTGCCGACCTTTGGTTGGAATGGCGGTAGCCAGTGTTGATGGCTGGGGCAGGATTCAGGCAGCGAGGCATTTGTGAATTTGGTGACCACCAAAGGTCGGCAGGCATTTTTGGCGATAGAAAAAGTCACAAATGATTGGAGCTGTAACGATATAAGAGTGATATCCCGATATAAATCAATACCCCATTATTGATCAATATTTCAAAAAAAGAGTGAGCCAAACATATCTAATAGTCGCATAATTATTTGTTAATCAACTTTTTAGCAATTAGCTGAATACTCCTGATTTAAGATACTATAACACAAACTGATGGTTACATTGATGAACCAACCATCGCCGATGCAATCATGAATAGATAAACTGCCATAGTATCAAAAATCGATCTTAAAAGAAAGAGTCTGAGAAGGAGTCTGAGAAAGAGTTCTTAGATCAATTTAATACTTTTGAAAACCACTTCTCTTCAAGGGGGTGTGCTTGCGATATTTGAGTGGTCAAGAGTACGCAATTATACACTTCTCAAGGGACAGATCTTTCAAAATCAATTATTGTTGGATTATGATCGCGCATTTGCCAAGTTATAAACTGAATGCTGTGTGTTGCCGTCAGTGAGGAAATAAGATCGTGAGAAGAAGAAACGAGCGGAATTATCTCCACTCGTTTCTCTTACTCGATGCTAGTTATCCTTAGATAGGAATTTGTTTATGACCTAAGGATTTTGATCCTCCGGACCTAGATTTGGATTGGCATCAATTTCTGCTTGAGGAATTTTGAAAACCCAATCTGTATTTATAGAAGGTCTCTCTTGAAAAAATCCATCTTGATAGATTGTCTGAGTAGCTCCTGAGCCCCCATTGGCAGCATGGTCTATTCCTTCATCCCAGCGGATTTTATCTTGAAACAAGAAGCCTTCGCCCCATAATTCAAGACCACGTTGAAACTTAATATGTTCCATTAATTTTTCTCCTGTATCATAAACAGTTACATCATATCCACTATCACGTTCTTCGCCCAAGGGTCTTAATGCTTCCTGAGCACCAGATATGTCACTCATCATAGCTTTGGCTTCTGCCTCGATCAGGTACATCTCTGAAGCACGCATATATATGATATCGTCCGGTTCTATACCTCCAGGAACTTTCTGTCGCAATTTCATATGCATGTAAGGATGGGTTCTATGTCCTGATGCCAAACCCCACTGGGCTTTAATTCTAGCTATTTCTGCATCAAACTCTTCTTCAGTAGTATATAATGGGTTGGTATTGTTGGCCCAACCACCCGTTCCATTCGCAGCAGAAGTACTGGAATTTGGTGCATCTATTAAAAACATGTCCTTTCGATAGTCTGTGTCAGGAATTCTATCAATCAATCTTCTATCCGCAATTTTTGGATTATTCCTAATTTGACTACCATTGAATGTGTTGGACGCTAAGTAAAAGTAAGATCGGAAAAAAGTAGTTTCAGTACCTATCACATTACTTCCCCAGATTACCTCAGGAAGAAGGGTAGTATTAAATCCGGCTTTCCAATCATCTTCACCCATTATCGGAAAATCCTTACGTGCCCTGGCGGCAGCGCTCGCAGCGGTTGCCCAATCTCCTGTTGCCAGTGCCATTCTAGCTCTTAGCCCATACGCAACATCAATATTAAGATTTGCTTTATGAAAAGCACTTCCTGTAGGTCTAGGAGTTGCATCCCCAAAATTGTTGATTGCCGCATCAAGATCTGAAGCGATCTGATCGTAAACCTCTTGAACAGTTGATCTGGCTGCACTAGTGAAAGGAGCATCAGAAGAAGATAGCAGAGGTACTCCAGGGTCACTAGAAGGATTGCCAATAAGATAACCCTTTGCGTAATGTTGTACCAAAGACAAATATGCATATGCTCTATACGCATATGCCTGACCTACAATCTCTCTTAAGCTGGCAGTTACGGTTAATGTACCTTCATCAAACTTATTAATGATGGCATTGGCATTTGCAATAATATTGTAACGATGATACCAAAGTATCTCAGTCGTTAGTGAAGTCTCTTGCGTATGAGATATCCATCGTGCCTCATCTCTCCAACCCAAATTGTTGGCATTTGCACTATGTATCAACCCTCCACCGAGATTATCACCCAGTGGAACCCAATAGTGCTCATTAGCTCTGGCTGTATTGGCACCAGGTAGTACGGTTTGTGATTGAGAATACATCGTACGATGCATCCCATTTAATATAAGGGCCATATTCGCTGGCGTAGCAAGCGCATCAGCTGCAGAAATGGCATCTGTTGGTTTTGTTTCTAGAAAATCATCTTCGCAAGAAGTTATCATTAAAGCGAAAACAATTAAAAACAAATATTTTATATTTCGTGACATAATATTCTATTTTAAAAATTTGCATTTAAGCTAAAAGTTATAATTCTTGAAGGATTAAAATCATTTCCACTAGGAGTTCCTGCCAGATTGTACTGTGGGTCTAAACCAACTCTCTTAGTGCTCAAATAAAGATTTTCTCCCGTGACTGATAATCTTAAATCTTCAAGTCCAAGCTGGTTAGAGATTTTATTGCCAAATGTGTATCCAAAGTTCACATTCCTCAAAGCCCAATATGAAGCATCTGTTAAAAATCTGGTAGATTGTGTTCTTACAAGATCAGGATTACCATTTTCCATTCTTGGCACACTGGTAATATCACCAGGTTGACGCCATGCGTTTAAAATATCCGGATGAAGTGACCTACCATAAGTACCGCTATGCATCATGGCAGAATATCCATTGTCCAATATTTCTCCTCCTAAACCATAGGTGATCAAAAAGTTCAATGAAAATCCTTTGAAAAACAAATTATTGGAAATAGATCCTAATATATCCGGGATGGAGTTAGTACCTGTGTACGCTCTTTCCGTTGCCTCCCAGTCATTGGTCGTGTCATGATTTCCTAGTTCGTCCAATACAGGAATACTATTGCCCTCATCATCAAATTCATAAATAAAGAATAATTGATCTCCTGTACCTGGATCAACACCTGCAGTATGAAGTAGATAATAGTCATATCTGGATCTTCCGACATCCCATCGCTTAGAACCGTTGATAAATGGATCTGGCAAACTGGTAATTTCATTTTTAAATGTAGATGCCTGAAGCGTGACACCCCAATTAAAATCAGGTGATGTAATCAAGTTGGCAGTTAAACCCAACTCAATACCTGAGTTGAACATATCACCAATATTAGTCGGAAAAGAGTTTAACCCATTGCTCAAGGCAATCGGTAGATCGTAAAGTAATTCTGAAGAGTTTTTCTTATAATACTCTATGGAACCATCCAAAAAATTATTAAACAACGTGAACTCAAGTGCAACATCAAAGCTTTCTACTGTTTCCCATTGTAGGCCAGCATTACCTATTTCAGCCCAGATAATGGCTGGATTTCCTGCATTGGATGTTAAGCTATACCTTGGTTGAGATAAGAAGAAATCTCCAAGGTTATCATTTCCTACTTCTCCATAAGATGCACGTAGTTTTAATCGGTCAATGAATGACACATTTTGCATAAATGGTTCTTGATCTATCCTCCAGGATGTTCCAACAGAATAAAAATTACCCCATCTTGCATCTGTACTAAATACTGAAGAGCCATCTCTTCGTGCAGAAACACTTATATAATATTTATAATCGTAATTATAATTGAGTCTTCCAAAATAACCTTCAATTCTTTTGTCTGTACTTGATCCTCCCAAACGTATAGGAGTAGCAAAGTTGTCAAATTCGAATATCCCTTCAGCGGTTTGATCAACTGCCAGGCCATTGTTACTGGTGAAATTTCTATCAAAACTCTCGTGGCCCAAAGTTAATTCAAAACTATGCACATCTTTAAGACTCTTCGAGTAAGTTAATAATTGATTGAAGTTCTCAACCTGTCTTCTGAATCTCGTCTCGCTATATCTACCGGTCGGTTGTGCATCTCCAATGAGATTATTCTCATATTCTTTCTCGAGACCTTCATTAATGTCTCTACCATAATTCAATCTTAAATGTAACCCTTCAATAGGTTCAAAGTCAGTGAAAAATCTAAAGCCATAGGTATTGTCTCTATCTCTTTCATCATTCAAGAGTAGCTCTTGTAGCGCATGTCTTCCCTGATTAATTGGTCTTGAGCCGATATTATATTCAGAATATCCTTCACCCGCATCGAATAAAGGGTTGCCACCCTCATCTAATACCAGATTGCCCTGTTGGTCATTGACATATACCGGATAGATGGAACCTATATTTTTTGCAAACCCAAATGGATTTACAATGCTCCCTGAACCTGCCGAACTAGGCCCTGCTGAATTTGAGGTTGTTATATTAGCACTACCTCCCATGGTTATCCAGTCATTGGCATCGAAATCAGCGTTTAATCGGGTGGTTAGACGATCATATTCAGAAGTTCTTACATAACCTCCCTCATCTAAGTATGAAGTTGAAAAGAATACCCTGTGACTTTCACCACCACTGGCTACATTTACGTTATAGTTTTTTCTCGTAGCGCTCTGCTCCATTACATCATACCAATCTAAACTTTTATAAACCACATTTGCATTAGAATTTAGGCGGCCATCTGTACCCACTATTTGATCGTTAGGAACATTAAATGGATTATAACCTAAATTATTATAAATATTTGCAGATGCAAATGCACCGTCTCCTCCTCCAGCACTTGAATTCTTTAAGGCCTCCCACATAGATTCATAGTATTGACCTGGCGTAACTTCATCATATAAAGAAACAGCCCTGGAAACAAAACCATGTTGAACAGATGCAGATACGGTGGTCCCATTTTTTGTCCCTTTTTTTGTAGTGATTAGGACAACTCCGTTGGCAGCCCTGGAGCCATATAGCGATGTTGAAGAAGCATCTTTAAGAATGGTCAGTGATTCGATGTCTTCCTGATTGATAGTCGTTAAAGCGCCTTCATATTGCACCCCGTCAACAATATATAGGGGATCAGCAACACCATTTAAAGTTCCTACTCCACGTATAACGAGACTAGGTGATGATCCTGGTTGTCCTGAAGGAGATGTAAATTGTACGCCCGTTGCTTTTCCTTCAATAGCTGCAATCGGTGATGTAACATTTCTTAATGCCAAATCTTTAGCACCGATTACATCAGCTGATCCTGAAAAAGCTTCCTTAGAACTTATACCGTAGGCCGTGACAATCACCTCATCCAGAATAAGGTAGGAGGACATTTCCACATTAATTTCTGACTGGCCCGCAATCGTAAAATTCTGGGTTCCCATTCCAGTGTAAGAAAAAATCAAAACTTCGCCATCACTGGCCTGAATAGAATAACTACCATCTAGATCGGTAATGGTACCTCTGGTTGGATCATTTTTAATAATGATATTCACACCAATCAAAGGACCCTCCATATCAATATCTGTAACTAAGCCCGTAATGGTTCTTTGGGCAAAAAGCTGATTTGAAAGCATGAAAATTACTAAGTAAATAACTGGCTTCCACGAGTAAGATGTTATTTTCATATTTTAAAATTTAAGATTTTAAAAAATTAGGATAATAGAATAATATCCCGCTGCTACTTGGCTTGAAAATTCTTTAAGACTGTTTAAAGGATCATAGCTAGGATACGGCTGTTAGTTGAAATACGCTGCCTTTCATTATTTTTTTTAGGTGTTTTATAGCACCACATGGAACCTGCCTACAGCAAGTCATTGTCTGCTCTACGTCGCCACAAAGCTGAGATACAAGTTATGTGTTATATTAAGAATAATGAATAGAATTATTTGAAAAAATATTGAATGAAACCTGGGCTCAGTATAGGGTCAAGAAGTTGAATAAATATTATTTTAAAGTGAGCCAATAGCTAAGGAATAAATCAAATGTATCTAAGCTCATTGATTACGGGCGCTATGGATTTATAAACTGTTAATCTCTGTTTTGTAAGTGCCGTATGATAGGAGACTATAATGAACGATTTTGAGAGAGGCATGGAGTGAAACTCCCTGGGTCTACTTGATATATAAAAATGAAAACAACTTCATCATATCGATAATATTGATAATCGTATCAGTAGTTCAACTATTCGGAATTGATTTTCAACCACTAAAGGGGGAAGTTGTAGATAACAAAGATGAAATTTCATTGGAACAACAATTTTAAAATATGGAAGTGGGTAAATTATGTGATAAACGATGTGAAAGGTAAATTTGAAATAGTAATTCCCAAAATAGAAAATGTTGTCCTAAATATAACGTACGAATGAAGTGTATTTTATGACGTCCTTCACGAAGTTAATGCAGAAGATAAGTATGTGATAGTGAAGGCGCAAGTTATTTAGAAATAGTTGAATTGATCGATAGATATGAAGCATAACCCTAAATATAATTACAAGAACTTTGGCGTAGAGTAATTTTTTTATAAGTGTATCCAACACCGACGATCATTTGAAAAATAAAGGAATTATACATTCTAAAAAAGATTGGAATTTGTCTCCGGCATACGACATTAATCCAAATGGGAATGAAACTCGATTAAGACTGAATACTTCAGAAAACGATAGCAGCCTTAACATTGATTTATACTTAAATGATACTAAATATTTTCGATAGGATTTCAATGATGTAAAATCGAAAATAGAAATGATAAAAAAGAATCAGTCTCCTTGAAATCGATAGCAAATGATCTTATAATATCATATAAAGTAAAGAGCTTTATAGATCTAACGGTTAAAAATAAAATGCCAGCATATAATTATTATGACTTATTCCTGCAATGAATATTGAAATTTCGGATCCTCTGGGCAGCTTACTATGGTATTAAATATTAGTCCAGAAGAGAAAAAGAAATAGTTCATCCCATTCGTTAGGAGACGAGAATTAATGGGAAGAAGTTTTAGGCTCGAACCAGTGTCACTTAGAAAACCTTCCTTTCGCTATAGGTCTGGGCAGAAAAGCGAAACTCATCATGAAGAAAAACTTGATTATAATTTTGAATTTGGTTTTGATTTTGGTTCCGTTGTCAATTATCGGATCAATAAATATTGGCCCAGTCGTGCATCTTCCATATTGCTCCAGCATTTGTGGGTTTCTCAATCTCTATACTTCACTATTTTTTGTATCTTGTTATCGCACTCACTTCCGCTCTTTCGTTCCCGTCCACTACGGCCTTCCAGACAGGAGATAGGCGTATAGCCTATGTGTTCGCGGGAATACTGAAATAATGAGAAATAGACTAAAACCATATTATTTATTTCTATCCCTCATAATTTTAATGGGTGCCGTTATGCTTTTAACGGTAGGGCACACTTGGCAACTATATCCTGCATATCTGGCTGTCCTAATTACCATATTTATCATAATTCTCAGAAAAGACAAAAAAAGAAAAGTTCTTGTGAGTATTGTGCTTTTAGTTCTGATTGCTCTCTCAGCTATTTGCTTATATCTATTGCCCTTACTAACACTTCCTAAACCTTCAGGCAAATATCAGGTTGGATTGCACTATGAAATACTTCAAACTGATAGAGATGAGACCTTGACCCTTGAACCTGGTGATACCAGAAAACTCTACCTTAAAATATGGCACCCTACCAATGGTGGAGTCCGGAAAGCTAAATACATTGAAGGAGGTAAGGAAACCATAGATTTTCTGCTAAATAAATCCAACATTCGCATTCCTGGTTTTCTATTTCATCATCTCTCAGAGGCCCGGACAAATAGTTATCTAAATGCCCCAATCGCAAACGGATTTTTTCCAATAGTAACGTTTTCACATGGGCATGGAATGTGGCAAAGTCAAAATACATCATTGATGGAAGAACTTGCAAGTCAAGGAATAGTTGCTGTATCAATAGCTCATAGTCATCAAACTATCTTTGCCGCTAGAAGTGAAAACACGATGGTAAGTTTTAACAATATTGTTCCACTAAATATGGATGCAGATACATTAAAGGTTAAAGAATATCTTCGACGTATAAAAGTAGTAAACTCTAAATCTGAAATGGATCAGCTTATATCTGATAATATTTCTAGTGTTGAGTTCCAAACTGAATTCTTAAAAGTTTGGTCTGCTGATATAAGCCAAACTTTGGATATGTTAATAGCGGAAAACAGAAACCATGAATCAATTTTCTTTCAAAAACTCGATACTACTAAAATAGGTGTGGCAGGAATGTCTTTTGGAGGTGCGGCTGCTGTTGAAACATCATTACACGACACAAGAATTAAAGCCGCTCTTAATATGGATGGAAAACAATTCGGAAATCTAATCAGTGATTCTACTCATGCCAAAATCTTATTCTTGGAGGCAAAACAGTTCGATCATAATCTTTCGCGATTTGGCCCTTTCTTCAATAGATCGACCGATCAAGTAACTTGTCTAATGTTTAACAACACGAAGCATTTAAATTTCTCCGATATTGGAATATTTTCACCGGCACTCTCTTATTTAGGTTTATTAGGAGAAGTAGAGGGTGTATTTGTGGTTGAGCAAATAAATAAAATCGTGCCTGATTTTTTCAAAGTGAGTTTCAACAAGGAACCGTTTGAAGCTGATAATTATTTGGTTCCCGAAAAGATAATTTTACCCGCGGAATGAAGAATTACTCCGCTAACATTAAAGACTGAAGGCCGTGCTAACTACCGATCTATGGTCTGTGTCAACCTGCCAGCCGACATGTTAAAGATAGCAGCGCTTAGGCGTTTTCAGGCCGTTTCATTTGGCGTTTGTCTATGAACAAGATGGGCGGTAATAATTGAGAAAATTAATAATAATCGCGATGGTTATTCTAAATCCAGGATGACTACATTTGGGGGCGTGAATAATATTAAAATTTGCGATTTATTAAGCAAAATTACCTTTGAAGAGTATAAGTATATAAAGCATTTTGAATACTATATAAATAATACACAGACTATTGTTGTGCGAAATTAAAACCATACTAAATCTAAACTATAAAAAACTAAAATTTAATGACCAAAAAAATATTATTTCTTTTAGTCTTTATTATATCTTCTTTAATAATAAATGCGCAAAATACTGTGATCAAAGCAGGGCATTTTTTCGATGCTCGAAACGGTAAAATGTTGGATAATCAAATGATAATTGTTCAAGATGGTATAATAAAAGAGGTAGGAACTAATTTAGAATTTAACAAGTCAGATAGTATAATTGACTTATCTAATTCATGGGTGTTGCCGGGACTAATGGACTGTCATGTTCATATAACTGCTAACTTTCCTTATAGAAACCTTCAGATGGAGCAGATGTACTCAAACGAAAGCACATCTCTCCGTGCAATTAGGGGAACAGTTGTTGCCAAACAATTTTTAGACAATGGATTTACAACAATTAAAGAAATTGGTAATGATGCAAACTACGCCACCGCTGATATAATCAAAGCAATTAAGAATGGCTGGATACAAGGCCCCAATATTATATATGCAGGTAAAATTATTGCGCCCTATGGCGGACAGTCCAGAGGTGTAAATCCCGAACATGAGCATATTTGGAATTTTGAATATATAGATGCCGATACTCCTGATGAAATAAAAAAAGCCATAAGAAAGAATATTTATAACGGTGCCACAGTAATCAAACTTGTAACAGGTGTCAATGGGATTTATGATGCAGAAGATATTAGAGCAGCTGTTGACGAAGCTAAAAAATATAATATAAAAGTTACAGTTCACGCACATGGAGGTTTAGCAGCGACAAATGTGATTACAGGCGGTGCAGCTGCCATCGAACATGGATTTGCGTTGAACAATGAACAGCTTCAATCAATGAAAGACAAAGGAATATTTTTAGTGGGTACAGACTTTTCTTATGATAATTGGTATGCATATGGTATGGACTCTGAGACAGCAACAGCATTAAATAATAACCTTGTGGACAGACTTAAAAGAGCATACAAAATTGGAACTTCAATGGCTTTTGGGACAGATATTGTTGTTGACCTGCCAGAATTAAACCGTATAGAATCAAGTCTTAAAGTACTGGAAACTTGGAAAGCAGCAGAAATACCAGCTTCATATATTTTGCAGACAATGACAATTAATGCGGCTGAACTTTTAGGTATTGATAATGAAAGAGGAATCCTTGAATCTAGTTACTTTGCTGATATAATAGCAGTTAAAAAGAACCCGCTTGACGACATTGAGTCAATAAAGACAGTTCATTTTGTGATGAAAGAAGGAGTAATAATTAGGAATGATAAAAAATAAATATGCTCAACAAGGTGTATATTGCATAGCTACTCTACGGGATATCTACGACTCCATACACGATCAGTCAGCCACAATCGAATAAGTGCAATAATACGTCATGAACGAACATTATATTTCCTTAATGGCGGCCTATGGAACAGGAGTGTTACTATGGTTATTAGCTAATTATGCATTTAAATTAATATGGAAGCACCATGAACCAATCATCTTCGAAAAACCAAAGTTGGAATTTATATTTTCCATCATGGCCATATTTGCTATTTTAGGAATCGGGCAATTATATTTAAGGGGTTTATTAATACCGAATGATGGGAATGAGGTAATTGACGCTATAAATCAGTTTCTAATTTTTTCTCCCACTTTGTTACTTATTACAATTAGAAAACAACCTGTGGAGACTATTTGGTTGCCTAAATCAAAAATTTTATTCCGTCTCGTTATAGGGTTTGTGATTGCTATCTGTTCCCTTATGGTATATTGGCTTATCAGAAAAAATGCACCTTCGTTTGAAAGCCAATTGACAAATACATTTCATCCCAAGAATATATCACATTTGGTTCAGGTCTTTATGGAAGATATTACCATCGCACTGATTTTCGTTAGATTATCTGCTTGTATTGGAAACCAAAGAACTATAACTATTGTTGCCATTTTATTTGCTGCCGGTCATATCCCGAGTTTGTTATCAAGTGGCTTTGCAGTTATTGAGTTTGGTAGTTTGTTTCTTGATGCCTTTATTGGCGTATTGGTTTTAAGCGTTATTAGTAAATCCAGAGATGTATGGTGGTTTTTTATTTTACATTTTGTTCTGGATATGTCACAATTTTATGGTGGGCTGTAAAAATCAAATAAGAGATTGGAAAAGTATTTAAATATGCTATTGCCTAAAAGAGCATAAAGCGGCAAGTGTCGTTATGCACTCCAGTATGATTTATGCAAACGTCTTACCATCATAAGAATTGGTACATTGTGTAAATTACATTGAAAATATTTGCCATGATAAAAGTTATTTACGTCAATCTTTTAATTGTAGTTACAGTCATTTCATTTTCAAATGCACAGAATTTAATAAGTTATGACAGCTTAATTAGATAACTCGCTATCGACTTTGAGACGCCTGGTGTAGCAGTTGCAATAATGAATGATTTTGAATTTGATGAGTTTGCCTTTGGATATTCAAATGTGGATTCGCAACAACCAATTACCAACACAACTTTATTCAATGTAGCATCTATTTCAAAATTAGTCACAGCCCTTGGAATAATGCAATTGGTAGAACAATAAAAACTTGATATAGATAAGCCAATTGAAGATTATTTGACCAGTTGGCAATTTCCAGAAAAATTACAACATTCTAAGCTTATCACCACAAGATTTGTTCTAAACCATTCTGCCGGTCTTTCGAGCGAATTTGGACCTGGCTTTTTAAAAAATGACACCTTATTATCTGTGGTTGATGTACTTTCAGGGAAATCAAAAAAGAGGCGGTCTTTAAGAATTGTACATAGACCCGGTGAAGGTCATATTTACTCTAACCTTGGCTTTGGATTACTACAACTATTAATCGAAGACATATCGGGAAAATCATTTAAGGAATATATGAATGAAAACGTATTTAAGAAATTGGGTATGACTAAAAGTAATTTTGAAGATCCACTTTTATTAGATAATACTTATGGATTGGCTACACCGTATGATTACCGTTTATCTCCTCTTGATCAGGAAAGGTTTGTCATAGTTGCAGCTGCAGGCTTAAATTCTAACTTACAAGATTTGAAATTGCTCTTAAAAGAAGAGACAAAAAACCACGAATTAGTCAGTAAATCTGTCTATGATGAAATGCATTATGTCGAAGCAGAATCAAACTATGGTTTAGGTCATATGATATATAGACACGAAAATGAAGTTGCATTCATTGGGCATACCGGATTAGGTACAGGGTGGAATTCATGCTTACAATTTATTCCGGATTCAGGACAAGGAATCGTAGTATTAACGAATGGAGATAACGGCTATTACATTCACTCAACTTTGACATGCAATTGGTATTACTCCCGGACCGGCAAGGGAATATAGAGTTGTATAGTTGCCCCGTATAAAAAATTGAACAGTATTAGTTATTATTTGGAAGTAGCTTATGATTCAAAATTTATTGGGAAGCCTGAAGCTGAAGAATATAATTTGATGCTAAAGGAGAGTAGGAAATCTCTTAAAAGCCTCAAATTTGAGAAATTTGTTAAGCAACTATCCGAATTGCAGTTAAAAATAAGAACTGCAATAAATGACTCTAATATTCTAATCAAATTCGATAAAGCATTTGACTCTTGTTATTAGTGGATGAAGATGCCATGGTTTCAAAAATGAAATCATTAAATATGCTGGGTTACAATTAGCAACAAATAATATAGGGTACAAAGTCACTCCACTTCATTTTTTAGTGGCGTCTACAAGGGGAATATAATTTATTTTTAATATCAATTTAAGTATGGCGTATTTAGATGAAAATTGAAATGAAGTTTATAATTTACTTCTTCATCTTGCGATTTCAGTTTTATTATTGAATTCATGCAATAATCATGTAAAATCGAATTATATCATTAATGATAATGGTACTTCTTACGAATCTGAAAAAACTGTAAATGACACTATTATTCTGTTGAAATACACAAGTGGAATACGTGAAATATTTGAAGATAGTAAAGGAAACATATGGTTTGGAAGTGGAAATGAAGGAGTTTGTCTTTATGATGGTTTGACTTTCACTTATTTTACTAAAGAAGATGGATTGAGTCATAACCTCGTTAGAGCCGTAGATGAAGATGCAAATGGAATCATTTGGTTTGAATGTGGTTTTGGGTTTAGCTACTACGACGGAGACAAGATTATAACGCACACTAAAAAAAACTACAGCTCTATAAGCGATTGGCACAAGTCTGAGAATGACCTATGGTTTAAAGGAGATGAAGCATACGGCTACAACGAATTTGAAAAGGAACCGGGAATCTATAGATCTCACAGCGGTATGTTGACTTACTTAGCTCTTAAAAATACCAAAGCAATAAACATCAAGAAAGGCTCAAAAGAATTACAAATATAGGAAATTGGCCTATTCATTTTTGTGATTATTGTTTTTACAGTTAGTATGGCTTTTTTTCTTTTTTATGATGCAAGTGCCCGGTGTATTTTGTATATATATTGTAATATAGACTTTCATCGCAGTTTAAATCGAAAAGTAAGAAATTATCTATTTTCTGATTATAAAAGAGAGCAATTAAATATTGGACTTAAAATAAAATATCTAAAGGCTAACAATTAGTGACAAATGTACTGTGCGTGAAGGGCATCCCAAGTCATTTCCTTGCTCTAGGAGATATGTAATCTCTAATCTTATCGTATCCATTACCTAAAAATAAAACTGTGCTTTCCGCCATCACATCATCATATTCTCTTCTTGTACTCTTAAATATGATATCTAAACCTCAAGTTAATGAAATGAAGCCTTGAATAAACCTATGAGTTGTTATCTTGGAAGCGTGGACTACGAATATGCCACGGATAAAAGGAAGTTACACGCAAGCATAATAAAGAAAATGAAAATTAATACTACACTTCTGGTTTTATTATTTGGAGTAATTACAATATTACTATCAAATACTTTTTGTTCAAATGGAGACAAGCCAAAACAAAAAATTTCAATTCAAAAAGAATTAGGTGTATTGTTAGATACTCTAAATGACGAATTTCAGAAAATATATAATAATGGACATTTGCCGGGTTTTGCATTATCAATCTTTACGAAAGACAGCATTTTTTATAAAAAGGGATTTGGTTACGCAGATATAGATAGAAATCAAAAATATAAATGCAATACAGTCCAGGGTATTGCATCTATTAGTAAAACTTTGATTGCAGTATGTTTAATGAAAGCCGTTGAGCAAGATTTTATTAGCCTTGATCAAGATATTAATGACATCTTGCCTTTTAAGGTAATCAACCCACATTACAAAGATTCCCCAATAACGATCAGGCAATTAGCCACTCATACGTCGAGTATAACTGATGAAGGAAATTACGATAAAGCCTATGTTTTTAGTGCCACCTTACAAAAGTCTGAATTTCCGGAAGCGTGGCACAAATATTTGGATATTTATAATTCAAATTCACATTTGAGTATGCAGAAGTTTTTTTATGAAATATTTTCAAAATCAGGCAAATGGTCAACTGATAAGAATTTTTTAAACCAAGAACCGGGAACCTATTTCGAGTACAGTAATATTGGAGCTTCTTTATTGGCTTATTGTATTGAGTTATCTTCTGGTAGAGAATATAAAGACTATGCCAATGAAATAGTCCTAAAGGAATTTAGCATGAATCGTTCAGGTTGGTCAAGGTCAAATGTCGATACGACTAATCATATCGCTTATTATAATGAAAATTATAATATCGTTCCCTCTTATCAATGTATTACATATCCCGATGGAGGCCTTTTCTCCACTGTAGATGACATGACAATATTTATGCAAGAGATGGTAAAAGGTTATTACGGAGAGGGTAAGGTTTTAACTCAGGAATCATATCGAGAAATGATGAAAAACCAAATACCAGAACTTAATACGCCAACTGGGATAATATGGGATATGGACAATGATTGTTGCATAGGCCATGGTGGCAATGACTTTGGAATTGCAAGTATGATGTTTTTTAATCCCAAAAATGGAATAGGGAAAGTACTTTTCACAAATATATCTATAGAAAAGGAGGTGCAATCAGAAGCATTTTATGGAATATTTAATAAAATGTTTAAATACGATTCAGAAATAAATGAAGCCAGCAAGTAGTAAAGACCATAATGTCCATAACCTTCTTTCATCTTGAAAAGATGGTGAGCATTTGATAAACCGGTATAGGATGATCTTATTGACTCTGTCAATTGATATTTGTCAATTGTTTGATGGGAATGCTTGATGGAGTTATTATCTTTGGAGAATGGGGTGTTGATTCGGGACGCATTCCGGGACGTTGTTGGTCATAAATGAAGAAAAGATAAAATCAGGAAATCTAAAACTATAATGTAATTTCACTCGAAAACAGAGCATATGCTAACAGCTATAAATCCAAAATTACCGATGAGAGAGAAGTCAATTACCAAAGACTTTTACCTTAATAAATTGGACTTTGAACTATTTGGTAAAACGGATTATGACGGTTATCTAATGGTTCAAAAGGACGATATCCAAATTCACTTTTTTGAATTTAAAGAACTTGACCCTAAGGAAAACTATGGACAAGTTTATATTAGAACTGATGAAATTGACAAATTTTACCAATTTCTACTTGACAAGAAAACCAGCATTCACCCTAATGGAAATTTAGAAATTAAACCTTGGGGACAAAAAGAATTTTCGGTTCTTGACCCAGATAATAATTTATTGACTTTTGGACAAGCGATATAGTATGCGCGGAAGAATTTATAAAAGTGAAAAAATAAGCCGCCCTAAATGGCTTCTACAGAAATAAATCCCATTCTATGATTGCCGCGTGCAGTCAGAACAATATCAACCACTTAATAAAAAAAAACTCTTTATATTTTCATTTTTAGCTATTGCAAAAATCACCCTTGGTAATGTATATATATCTTGGAGAAAATATATCATAAAGTAGAATTTGGAAGTCTAAGTACTGAAAAACATTGTAGCATGCTAACCTGACATCTTCCTTACATTGTGGTGAACAAAAAACGAAAAAATTTGACATCATGAATTCTCCATATAAATGTGGGATATCAGAAAATTTCTACTGGCAAAATTATGAATGAGACAGTGATAAATTTTGGTGTAACTGACAATATGGTCAGGTGTAAAGTCAGCTAGCACTATTTCGAGTGCCTTTTGGTATGGGAGTGGCTCATAGCGTCGTATTCATTACAGCCGGAAAAGAAAGTGAGCGTTTGATTACACGGCACCAATATCAGATCGGGAGCTTATTGAAAAAGAAGATTATTGTTATTCCCAGGAAAGTGGAGAATAAGGAATTATCTGAATTCTTCCTTCTGCTATCGTTTTGGGGTGTGGTGGTATTTTCCCTAAGTTAAATTGACATGTCAAAATATTAGATAAAGTTTGATGAATTATGAGAATAAAGTAATCATTTTTCAAAAAACCCTAACTCCTGCTCCACAAGACAATAATTAAATTTCTTTAATCTTCCGGTTTGATATTAGATAGCACTTTATTAATATTT
>JAJCYJ010000875.1 GCA_029262975.1 Saprospiraceae bacterium | reverse complement strand
GATTGTGATAAATTGATCGGTGATTTCATATAATTGAAATTTCAATAATTGTTGAATTCCCATGGGGGTAAACTGAATAATCATTTGGTCTAAAGCAGAATTACGTATTATGGTCTTTGGCGTACTATAATATCCAACAAGTCCAAATTCACAATATTTTTCTAACGATTGTTCCAGAACTAACATACTGGGTTCAGAAAAGAATAGAATAATAGAACAACTTGGATTAGGTAGTACCTGGAGCCTGCCTTGATCCTCTTGTCTAATATATTGAATAGAAAAATGAGGAAAGATGAAATGATTAATATATGGTTTCAGCTTTTCAGAAGGATATACTATGGAAATATGCTCCATGAGTTAATATTTTGTCAGCTTTTTACAATTTTATACATATGACGGAGACTTATATTTGTATACAATCAATTATTAAATTTAATGCTTATCATGAAAAGAAGAAAATTTATCACGATTTCCTCTATAGCCACTGGAGGACTTGTTAACATAAAATATCTATCAACTAATAAATTATTGAACAACATGAATAAATTCCCTGTGTATAAAAGACGATTATCTGAACAAAATACGCGTGCCTTGCTTGGCGGTGGAGCTATATTATCTTTTTTGGCCACATCCGAAGATACCAATGGTTTGTACGCTATGTTCGAAGCAAAAGGCGTTCCTGGAATGGAGCCACCGCCTCATACCCACACACGTGAGGATGAGACGTACTATATACTTGAAGGTGAAATGTATTTTAAGGTAGGAGATAAAGAATTTGTAGCGAGTAAAGGAGATTTTGTCTTCTTACCTCGAAACGTGAGACACGAATTCAAGGTATTAAGTGACTCTTTTCATTGTCATATTGGGATGTTTCCAGGAGGTTTGGACGAGTATTTTATAAAGGCTTCTATACCACATAATTCGAAGGATATTCCTGCCCTGGATACAGCACCCCCAAGCCAGGAAGTAATGGAAGGGATGATGAAGTTGAATCAGGAATATGGCATTACGAACTGAAGTTGAAAGATAAAAAACTGCTACTAATCTATTCAGCTGAAAAGTTTTTAGAATTGGAATTAAATTTTTGATGCCAAATTATCATGGCTGGCGTATAAAGACAATATGTAATCCCTCCTATGATTGAAGCCCAAATAAATGAATATTGATTAATTGCTGCTGTTAATAAAATCGATAATACCGGAACTGCAAACATGATTGCGAGTCTTTGTTTGTGCGCTTTGGTATAAAATTGTTCATAACTATTTAATGCTAATTCTTTGCTGATAGCATAAGCCCGGTGATAAAATAAGAATAAAACGAAGTAAAGTGCAAAAGCAATAAAACCATAGTAAATCATTAGATATGGAACTTGATCATTCTGAATGCTTATGTGTATGTCAGTTTGAAAGAAAAAATTTGTAAGGAATAAGGTCAAAAATCGAAGTGGGTAGACATAGAAGATGATTAACGCGATAAAAATTGTGTTTAAAACTGTTAGCCTTCCTTCATGAAGTGTGTATATTTCTGAAAATTGAAGGTGCTCTCTCCAGATTAACACGATGAATGATATACTAATTAGAAATGCGGGAAGTGTTTTTGTAAAAGTTAATAGATCAGAAAATGAATTAGGATTTGATAGATTAAATATTAATAAGGTTATAGCGATACCAAATACTGCATCTGTCAGATTGTCAAGACGCGATGGGTTGGTCCCCCTGTAATTTATTCGTGGATCTTGCTGTCTATTTTTATTTATTCCTTGTCTCATTTATTTAGTATCTCCAGATTACTTTTGAATAAATTCATTGAGTCTATCAAATGTAGACGTCCATCCATTATAAAAGCCCATTTGCTCTTGTTGCTTACAATAGGCTTCTGTTGGGTGGACAACATTAAAAGTAAAATTGGTTTCATTCCCGTTTTCTTCAAATAGGGCTTGAATTTCTACCCCTTCAGTCATAGGTTTAAAGTCTGCGGATGAGACGATTTTTATAAATTCAACTATTGCAGAGTAGATGCCTTCAGTAATAAATAGATTGCCATCTGGCATGAGCATGCTGTACTTCCAGGTGCCGCCTACTGAAAAATTATGTTCTATAACTTTCGTTTCCATTCCTTTTGGTCCCCACCATTGTGCGATGTGTTCGGGCTCAGTCCATGCTTGCCATACGAGCTTTATGGGCGCATTGAGAACTCTCTTTATGGTTAATGTTCGATTCTTCAAGTCTTTAGAACTACTCATTTTCTTTATTTTTTGCTTGTAATTTGATTAAATAGTCTTCGAAGGAATCTAATTTTCCTTCCCAGAGTTTTCGGTATTGATTAACCCAGTCTGATACGGGTATTAAGTTTTTAGGCTGTATCTCACAATAGCGAGACCGGCCTTGTTTATTTATTATAATAAGACCACATTCATGTAAGATTTTAAGATGCTTGGATATGGCAGGCCGGCTTATAGAGAAATTTTCGGCTACATCATTCACTGTTAATGATTCATGCGATAATAAACCTATGATATCTCTTCTAACGGGATCGGCAATAGCCTGGAAGACGTCTCTTCTCATATTAAATGTAACTGATTGGTTACAAATATATATGTAATCATTTGGTTACGCAAATAAATGTCCAATTAATTATGGGAAATGAAGATTGAACCCTTCTTCTTTTTGAAACACTTAATTGGTTGTCATCTGTAAGGCAAGAGAAGGGTTGTAATAACTATTGATCAGATATTTTACATTTCTTGTATTCTACAGTAATTATAGCATACATCTCATATGTCCTCGAATATCAATTTATAAAATCTATCAAGATTGTTATAAAGCCTATTCTAATAAAGAGGCGAGTTTATATTAAATATGAGAAAGAATTCAAAATTTGAATTCAATTCCACCCATAATATACCCTGGAAATCTAATAAAATTTTGTTCTTCTTCAAATGATGTTTGATAGCTTATAGACTGATTCATAATACCTGTTAAATTTAAAATATCCTGACCTTTTATACTTATTGTAAATTTGTCGTCAATATCCAATTCAAAGGTCGAATTTAAATTTAAAATGTTACCGGTAGGCGTTGTATTTAATTGTACTATTTGATATGAAAAGTCTGTTTCAAAACTAATCTTATTATTATGAACAATAATTTCCGCTCCAGGGCCAAAGGTTGTATAGGAGCTTTGATTAGATGATTCACCAAATCTATTTGATTGAGTTTTATAATTGAAATTAACACCTGCGTTTAGGACGCTTTTATTCAATGTTTTTATTGAAACGTTACCTTGGATAAATCTCGAAGTTACAATTCTACGAGTGCTTAGGGTTGACTCGCTGAAGTTTAGATTGAGCATTCCTTCCATCAGAATGGCCGCATTGGAAAATCTTTGGGTAAACGAGTTTCTAAATGAAATGGCCTTTTTTTCGGGTATAATACTTGTCTGATATAATACATGATTTTCTTTGGGTAGAACCTCTATGTACGTTAAGTTTTTACCTGCATTATAAGTAAGTGTACTATGAAACCTGGATTTCCTAAGCAGATCATAATTCAAGTAACTAAGTTGATACTTTTGTCTTCTCATGAGTTCTTCTATCGAAGCTGAACCAGTTTGTAGAACCCTTACACCATTTATTGTTAATTGATTGGAAATATCATCAAGATTATAATAATCAGATCTGTCACTCAATTTGAATAGCAAAAAATGTAACTTATTAAAGCTGTATTTCGCAAGTAAATTGGAATTTAAATAATTTACTGTTTTATACTGTTTTAAAAAATTGGATGATACTAAATTAAGAGATAGACGGGGTTCAATAATCCAATTATTATTTTCATACCTTAAGAAAGAATTTAAATCGTAATGATTGCTAATGAGATTGGTTTGGCCTTTTAAAAAATCCTCCTTCGCTCCAGTAGAAGTTATTTGTTGTGTTCTCGTCTGGTGATACTTCACCCCTAATCCTGACGAAAATTCTTCTGACTGATATTCTATTTCTGAACTAGTTCCTGATACTACTTTTTTCTTATTAACCCATTGTGTAAGTGTTAATAAATCTGTAGCGTAGAGTGGATTAATGTCGCTGACTAAGACCTCTTTATCATTTTTTATGTATTCCATAAAGATCGAGCTTTTTATAAGCCAGTTATCGCTGTATTTGTGGCTAAAATAGATTCGTGGAATAATGTTAATTGACATATTTGACTCATTGCTCAAATTAGAAGTAGGAGTCTTATCAAAGATGCCATCATTAGTAAGGTCAGTTTTTAAATTTTGAATGAATATGGGAATGTCCCATTCTATTCTCATATTGGATGTCGGCTTCCAGTTTGAATTAAAGTTTGCCTGTACTATTGGAAGTGTTGTTCTTTTATATTCTTCTCCTTTATATTGAAGTTTTGTCCTATAGTAAAGCCTTGAAAAATTATTTTGGCTCATTCTATCAATTGATGTGGCTAATAATGATATTTTGGTTTTGAGCTTCTCCTGGCCATCAAAGTCCAGATTTGTCGCGATTAATTTGTCATTATTAGTACGTAAGTCAGAAGGTATGTTAAATGCTTCAGGCACAATGTTAGCAGTATTGTCAACATTGTTATTTAGAATCCTTGTTAGAGATGGTTGCAAACTAATGAAGTCCATCATTCCTAAAAGAGTCTCCCCGGTATTATTATATCTTCCAAAAACTGTAGAAGAAACTTTATCATTTATAGTGAAAGCATTAAGATCCAATTGTTTTTTTTCACGAGAACCTGCAGAGGCCTGTACATTACCTTTCCAAACAGATTTGGCCTCATCAGTTAGAAGAACATTCATAGCCACTTTCTCTGAGGATTTATTGCTAAATTGATTCCGGCCATCTTTATAATTTTGAATAATGTTGATCCCTGCGATGTCTTGAGCTTTGAACCCTTCTGTCGTTAACCTGTGTTGGTTATTTAGAATATCTTTTCCTTCAATTAGAAGTTGATCAATGCGTTTGCCATTATAATCGATCTGTCCATCTCTTTGTACATCAAGACCGGGAAGCGCGTCCAATACATCACCAAGATCTTTTTCGTTTCCTGTTTTAAAAACAGATAAGTTATAAATCGTTGTGTCACCTTTTTGAATTAGGGCAAGTCTCTCGGCCTTGATCTGAACTTCTTTTAAATGAACCGGATCCAGCTTCATTTGGATTTTTAGCGTATCATTTACTGGGAAAATATGGGATAGTTCTATTTTTCTTTTTTTGAATCCCAAAAACCTCATCTGCAAAATCCAACTGCGAGCGGGCAGGTATTTATTTAATTCCCAATACCCATTGATGTCAGTGGTTGTAAAGTCGAATATTGTGGTACTATCTGAAATGTCGTGAAGGCTGATTAGGACGCCTGTCAAAGGTTCATTGTCTTCTGTAGTTACAATACCATTTAATTGGGCAGATATTCTGGAATAGGTGCAAAGGAAAAATGCCAGTAATACAATGCCTTTAGAGGCAAAAAGATAGTGTCTAACGGTAATTCCCAAAATGGACATGATGACGAATTAGTAATTCAATTTGTTCATTTTGAATTGTTTAAATTTCTACCTTTTACCGGGTGTGGCGAGGTGACTTTCGATATATTTCTGATATGAGATTTTATTGACTATTACTGGAGGTTTAATGGATTTATTCTCTTCTGTCGAAGAGGTAAGTGAATTGATTTCATAAATGCTTTTTTCATCGCTTAATGATATAATCAGTCCTGGTAATAGTCCGTAATGTTTGGGTCCGTCTGGAATGGCAATTTCTGTCGAATACCATGCTTGCGCATTGTCAATATTGTTTATGGCCATTTTACAGGTAAATTCATTTATAACACTATCTCTGTTAATTAATGTCCAGGAATTGAGTTCTTCCAAACTCTCGTCAACACCCTGATCAGATTTTAAACTACTTTTTATAATCAATTTTTTAGCGCCGAAATTCTTATAAAAAGGATGGCCTACATGTATTGATTGAAGCGTTTTACCTTTAGCATCGGTAGATTTTTCAAATGTAAACTTGGATGTGCCATTAACATATTTGAGGGAGTAAATCTGCCTTATTTTAGAGACATTTTGCAACATTCTTTTATATACTGCAGGAGGCATATTATTGGGTTTGATGCCGCTTGTAGCTGGTGACTTGTACTTGGCAGAATATGATATGTCAAAGGACTGTGCCGGTAGGAGAAAGGGCATTAGAAGAAGAAGCAGAATTTTGTGCATAAAAAATAATTTAAGCATTTTAAAAAAATGGGGCTGTCTAAACCGCAGTAAATATTGTCTCGGCATTAATACAAAAAATGACATCTATTTAAGTAGGAATCTTCTTTTGTTCTATTAAACAAAACCAGGAATACCACTTCTTTTGGTTTTCATGCTTATGATAAACTTACAGCTGCGACAGCTCCATTTGACAAACTAATTATTGCTGGTTGTCGGGCACGTAAGTGCAACTGGAACCTGAACAATACCAGGTGCCGTCGTAGTCGCCATCATCATAGCAATCACCTGAATCCATATCGTATATCCAATCCGGTTCTGTAACCGGGGAGATAGCGAATAGACTAAGTGAAAACATAAGGAGGCATGCAGATAAGAGATTCTTCATGTAACATGATTAATTTGGTTAAATAATAAGTACGAATCCCTAATCTTTATTAAGGATTAATGTACATAACACAAAAGCCAAGTAGAATCTACTTATATTAGCAAACAGAAATATTTACAGTGGGAGTCTGCTGACTTACTTGTAAGTCCTTAGTAGGCTCTCTTTTTATTTATGTTATGTTACTTCTTGTAAGTGGCACAGGGTGGCTAATCTGAAATTTTGTTTTGCGGTTAATACAATGCATTTCGTAATTAGTGCTGAAATTGTCCAATAATTAGTAAACATTGGATATTTTCATCATTAATTAATGAGTATCTATATTTAGGAGAATAGATAGTTAACTCACTCAAGACCCTAAAATTAGTTTATTTTTATAAAAAATGAAATATATTCCATATTTTATTCAAATAATCTCTAGTAGATTGTAATTATTGTATTTGAGTTTTACTAATTTTTGTTATTATTCTTCTATTTCCATTAGTGATATATTGACTTTTATACTATTCCTAAATTAATCTCGACAATTAAGCCATTGAAAGGGTACTATGGCCATGTGTGAATAGTAAGTCTGAAAGTATATATATTCTTATTCCTATGATTGTGATGACCAGCGTTGTAATGAATGTCTTTCTATAGAAATAGAACGGTCTTACATAGAGAGATATTTATTCCGTTACAAATTGCATTCCCTTATGATTCAAAAAAGTATCAATTCTTTATAAGACACCTATTCTCCATTTTATTCCAAATTTGGCCTTCCGGACAAATACAATCTCCTTTCTTCGTCTGAAAATTCCAAACTGGAATTGTCCCCGGACAACAAGAACAATCCGGTTGCTTTATATCACATGGATCTTCTTGTATAGATGGCTGTCCCTCTTTAAATTCGTATAAGAATAGAATATCATAATAGAAAGCTTCCTCTTTTCCCATTGTAGATTGCCCCTTGAATAAAATTCTGAAATCCGTGGCCATCCCAGGCGTATTTTTTACCACTCTTGCAACAAAATTTTTAGTGGGTCCTGTGACATTGTATTCGCCATGTCCTTTGCCGAATCCCTTGATTGCATGTCCATCGTAGGCATAGTACTCGATTTGAGAATTATTAATAAAATGTTGGTGATATTTATAACCCCAGGTCTTTTCTTTTTTCATGTTGCCGAGTAAACCGGATGGTGCGTTCCAATGAGTAAGCCAAACGCGCGGATTTGAATAACCATTTACCTTTAAATCGTAACACGGAGCGCCCAATGGGGTGATTTCAAATTCATATCCATATGTAGGAAGATTGTTCCGATCCTCTGGGATATCAAGTACATTCATATCCTGGGCAAACTTGTATGTGAACCGGAATCGATCGGTACAATTATTTGCCTGTTTAATGGAAAACTCAACCATACCTTCATTTAGACGTACATCTATTTTGTCAGGTTGATTGGTTGAACCATAATGATTTCCTTGTATTATTTCTTTGAATACCCAATGTCCATCTTGCGCATTGGAGGTTAAAAAGGCTATAGTAAAAAGTAGGGATAAGAAAACTGGTAAGACATTTTTAGTTTTCATGTAGTGCATATTTTATTGACTAAAGTGCATACAATATAATCAAAAAATATTTCGAATAATTCCACCTGAGCAAATCAAGTATGTGCGCTTAGTCCAGAGAGAATTGAAAAAGTTATTCTAATTAAATTTTAGATATGAGTTTTGTGTAAAAAGAACAGGCATCTAATATTTCTTGAGTGTCACAACTTTCATCCCTCATGTGTGCCAAATGATAATTTCCCGGCCCGAAACCGATTGTAGGAATTCCCATGCTCACAGGAGTCACTGCATTCGTACTGAAATCCCAAAAGTCAAATTTCGTAGGTTGCTTTTTAAAATACTCGGTATAAGCTTCTATGCAGCTTTTTGTAAGTTGGTGAGTCAAATCTATACTCCAGGCCAAATGGAAGGGTACATAATGTATGTTCAGTCCCGTCCAGCTCTTTCTGTTCAGGATTCCAAATTCCCAAATTGCATTTTTCCCATCTATAATTTGCTCAATTTCTTGTGTAATCATTTCTTCTGTCTCACCAGGTATCATTCTTCGATCCAAATAGATTTCACATTCTGAAGGCACAGCATTCAAGGATGCACTTACACTTGATATTTTTGACAAGACCAAAGTTCCTTTTATACCATTTATGATAGGGAGTTCACTATTTGCCTTTTCTACACGCTGAATAATCTCCGCCATTTCGTAGATCGCATTATGCCCTTTTTCCGGAGTTGCGCCATGAGCCGAAATACCCTTTGTTTTAATTACAAACTGGGCTTTTCCTTTATGTCCAAGTGCAATGGCATTATTGGAGGGTTCACAGATTACCATATAATCAGGCTTAATGCCTAGTTCATTGAACAAATGCTTCAAGTTTTCACCATCGCAGTCTTCTTCAAATACGGTACAGGATACAAATAGTGTCTTATCGCTCGTGTAGCCCAGCTTCTTAGCCAGGGCTCCGGCATAGACAGACGCTGCCACCGCAGATTTCATATCGACAGATCCCCTTCCATGTAATCGACCATTTTTTACGAGACCACTGAATGGAGGAATTTTCCATGCTGATTCATCATTGACAGTGACTGTATCTACATGTGCATCAAACATGATGATTTTTTTACCATTCCCAATTCTTCCGACCACATTACCCATTGTATCAATAATAACTTCATCATATCCCAGGGACTTCATTTTTGCTTCAACTAATTTAATTGCTTCTTCTTCCTGTCCTGAATAACTTTTTATACGTATCAAATTTTGAGCAAATGCAAGAATTTCCTGTTCTAAATTAGGAGTTAGTAGTTTATTTGTTTTCATAGATAATTTTTCGGATGAGTGCAGCTTTTAGATTCGGTTATTTTCGATCTTAATGGATCTGAATTTACCAAAATTCTAGATATTAATATATTTATAAGTGAGTCACTCAATCTCAATTGGGAAGATAAGAGACTATTCCTTTTAATTCTTTTTATAAATTATTTTCATATCCGTAATTTCGGTAAAATAAAAGTGAACCCAAATATAAATATGATTAAATAAGACCATTAAAAAGGCAGTCTTTGATTGAAACAATATCCCTGGAACCCAAAGAACAAGAAATCCAAATAGGTACATTGAGTTGGGTATATAATAGAAAATACCCTGATTGACCAAAGATTGATCTTTATATTACTCCGGAAAGAAATGAACAATACCAAATGCTGGCGAAATAATACCAGCCCTCAAAGCTAGCAACCGCACCCTCTATTTCGCTTCCCAATACTTCTTTTGAGTCTGCATATCCCAAGATCTCACTATTAAGTTGAAATGAGCGTAATTTTATAGTATAATTTAGGATATTATTCCACACTTAAAAAGGCAATGAGCCGTATTGGGAGCAAAGCTGCCAAATAAATTAATATGGCGAATTGTCTCAATTAAGAAATCTTGGTTCAAACTGATATAAATGCTTATTCGGATTTTCCAAATTTAGTAAATGGAATCAACATTGGTACTCTTTTTTCATACTTCACATAGGCATCACCTATTTCATTTCGCAAGTCCTTTTCTTCAAAGTACTTTACAGCAATTACAATATATGCTGTCGTCACCGCAGCAAATAATAAATGCCCGGTTGTCATAACAGGAGTTGCCCAAAATGCAATTATAAATCCTGTCATAATCGGATGTCTGACAAATTTGTAGAAAAATTTCTCTGTAAAATTGAGGCCCGTTGGTGGCCTGTTTTTGAAATTGTTAAATACCTGATCCAATCCAAAAAGATGAAAGTGATTGATCATAAATGTTGAAAGCAATACAATCAGCCATCCTAGCCAAAATACACCATGGATAACAAGGGCAAGTGTTTCATTTTGTACCTCCCAGATAATACCGGTCATAGGGCGCCATTGCCAGAAGATCAACAACAATATCAAACTGGTTAAGAGAACAAAAGTGCTCCGTTCCATAGCAGAACCTATAATGCTTGTCCACCATTTTTTAAATGCGGGTCTTGCCATAATCGTGTGCTGGATAGCAAAGAGACTCAGTAACAATAGATTTATAATAATTGATACGGTAAATCCTGATTCTATTCCGGCATCGATTCCTTTGGGAATAACTAGGTTTCCCACAAAACCAATGGAGCATAAAAACGCTACAAAGAATACAATATAGGAGAGTACTCCATAAAGGAGGATGAGTGAATTTTTCATGGCTGAATTCGTCTGTTTTTTGTAAGATACACATTAAACCGACAATCATTTTATGTCACTTTCGTCCAAATCATTTCAATTTTTGAATTATCATTTCTTATAATCTATATTTCGCGATGGCAGTTGATATAATTGACTTTTGACCCCGCTATTTTAAAAAATTTATATTTGTAATTTCTTCAATTCCTTTGCGGGCATGTCTCTTTGAAAGTGATACTCAACCTTGACAGGCAAGGCCTATCCCTCATTTTTAGAATCTTATATGAACTAGGAAAGAATCACCCTGAATTGATTCATAACATGATATTTTCATTGAGGTTATTTCCACTCATTAAACCATGGCAACACAGGAGCTTTATGAAATTGATATTTTGAATATTTATAACAATAAGGAAATTATAAACCTAAAAGAAGTACCCTATTTTTTCATAGATTCCAATTCCTTAATCCTATTTTTATAAATTTCCGAGCCACTAATTTCAAAAGCCTTAGTTGTATATTTTAATGCATTGGTTAGATCATTTTTAGATTGATAATACTCAGACATTGCATTATAGGCATTTGCACTTTTTGGATAATGCTCAATATTCAGCTGAAAAAACAGAAATGCCTTTTCAGGTTGCCCCATTTGCATATTCATATATCCATATCCAGTCAGCATTTCTTCGATCATAGGTGGGGCGGAATATCCCAAGTGCCGCGTATATATGGCTTGCTGATTCTTAAGCATTGATTCAATATCTTCGATCGGTGTTTCCGGATTATTATATTTTTGCGGAGATAGGAATTGATACCATTTAAATAAAAAAATTAAGCCATCTCTTATGGAGGGAAGTGGAACTGTACCATGAAGATCTTCATGGTATACCTTCCACGAAAAATTTAAACCATTCTGATCCTCGGAGGAAAGAAAATTTGAAAAATCAATAATCGATCGGGCAAAAAGAGTGAATCCTGATTCGTCCTCCATTATATTTTCAATCGTTATATTTTCATCAAACATATGCAGCTGTTCAGCGGCAAGGGATACATATAATGACTTGCCTTCGAAATTGTCGGTTTTGAATTTTTCTTTAGCCTGTTTCATTAATTTTTGATCATCCCAGTCCAGGCTTGGATCAATTGCGATATAATTTTGAAAAAGATGAGGATGATTAACCAGCATATTTATGGTGAATAATCCCGCATAAGAATGTCCGATGAGCGTACGATAGGGTGTAGTAGGAAAGGAAAGATCTATGTGTGGGATGAGTTCGTTTTCTATAAATTCTGTAAATTTTCCTGCTCCACCTGTCTCGGCATCCATGGCACTTCCGCGTCTCATTTTAATCTGTGACGTGGTTAAGTCTCTTGTGCGATTGACCCGGTTAGAAATGCCTACAAGGATCATGTGCGGCAGATAATGACCCCAATAATTATCATAAACAGATGTCAATGAGTTTTGTAATGAGAAGCCATCCAATAAATAAACCACAGGATATTTTTCATCACTTTGAGGATTGTAATTTTCAGGAAACCTTATCCAATATTCGCGATATTCCTGGAGCGATTCCGAATAAATAGTATCAATAATTTCTCGTTCAATTAGCTCCACTTGTGTTGACTGAACTTGTGCGGAGACGTGATTGTGTACAATTAAAAATAGCCCTGCAAGAGCTATTATAAGAACATTTCTATTCATGTTGTTTGATTAGCGTTATTGATTAAAGTTGACCAATCTTCAACCTCGGATTAGGTACAACAGACTGATTAACAAACACACCCCGTAGATATTTATAATGTGCTGCCATGGCTATCATACCTGCATTATCTGTACAATATTCAAATGCTGGAATATATGTATTCCACCCCAGCGAATTTTTCCTTTCCAACAAAGCAGCGCGCAAAGCACTATTGGCGGATACACCTCCGGCAATACCGATCTCCTGTATTTCTTCCTGGATACTAGCCATTTCCAGTTTTTCCATCAGTATCGTGACAATCGTGTACTGTATCGATGCACATAAATCATTCAGGTTATTAGCAATAAATTTTTTGTCCTTTTTAACTTGATCCCGAAGAAAATATAATACGGCTGTCTTTAACCCACTAAAGCTAAATCCCAGACCTTCAATGTGAGGTTTTGTGAAAGTGAATTTAGGGGTGCCGTCTTTTGCCAGTTTGTCGATGATAGGTCCGGCTGGGTATTCCAAACCGAGATATTTGCCGATTTTATCAAAGGCTTCTCCGGCGGCGTCATCTCTGGTCGTGCCGATTACTTGCATTTTTGATACGTCACTGACTTTTACTATCTGGGTATGCCCACCTGACACAGTAAGACATAAGAAGGGTAAAGAAGGAATCGGGTCATCCACAAAATGCGCCAATACGTGTGCTTCCATGTGATTTACACCTATCAAGGGTATGTCCAGACTTAGCGCCAGACCCTTGGCAAAAGAACAACCGACGAGCAGGCTACCCAATAGACCAGGACCTTGAGTAAAGGCAATGGCATCCAGCTGACCTTTGGTAATACCAGCGGATTCAAGGGCTTTATGCACCACCGGTACGATATTCTGATGATGTTCTCGAGATGCTAATTCAGGGATAACACCACCGTATGATTTGTGGATAGTTTGATTCGCAACAAGGTTACTCTTAACCTTTCCATTCACGATTACTGCAGCCGCTGTATCGTCGCAAGAGGATTCTATGGCAAGGATGATCGAAGATTTATTGGTAAAAGCCATCTTTTTTAAAAGTTATGAGATGGTATATTTTTAAAAAATAGTATTATTGTGCAGGTCATTTGCCAGACGAAGGTAAGACCTTTCATACGTTCTGTTAAAAGTGTTAAGATATAGATCGATATAAAACCAACACCACCCCCTTCTGTATAGAGGAAAATGGTGCTAAATATGATAATGAATGAAGTACTTATTAAATTTATTGATAGTCGCAGCTGTGATATTTTTGGGATACTTGTTGTATTCTAATATTAATGAACCTATCAAGTTCAGAAATGAGCTCACTAAGCGTAAAAATGTGGTTACAGATAAACTGCAGGATATACGTGCTGCCCAAGAGATTTACAGACAAATAAAAGGTGATTTCGCATCCTCTTTTGAGGAACTAAGTGCTGTTTTAACAAATGATAGTATCCCATTCAGACAATTGTTGGCAGATCCTTCTGATCCTGAAAACCCTGATAAATTCATCACCAATATTATCCAGTACAGTGCCCTTGATTCCATCAGAAAACTGGGCATTGATCTCGATAATCTTGCTTTTGTACCTTATACCAACAAATCAACACAGTTTGATATTCAGGCAGATACGATGACTTATCAACAAACACTCGTGCCTGTAGTCGAAGTAATGACGAGATGGAAAGAGTTTATGGGAGACTATAGCGATCCCCGCTTCAGTATGTATGAGAAGAACTACCAACCCGACGCCAAAATTGGTTTTGGAAGTATGTCCTCACCTAACCTGGAAGGTAATTGGAAATAGACAAGAAGAGATCAGCTTCCACTATATCGGATCCAGATAAAGTATATAAACTGTCCGCGCTAATACACGCGGACAGTTTTTTTTATGCCTTAATGGATGATGAAGATCTATTTCGTTCTGACGAGATTCAACTCACAGATTTGACACAGGATTTTTCACAGCATAACTTACACTCGGATACGAGAGATACTCAAATTGCTATATTGAATAAGGATTTTACCATTGTGTCGGCTGCAGATTTTGATGAGCAGCACATTTCTTATTATGTCAGACAAGTCACTGGTCGATCTAGTTTTGACGAGGGAATAATCCGATCTGACTATATTGCTGATCTTGACGCATATGTCTGCTATAGACTCTCGAAGACAACTTTTAACACTTGCTGTGAGACCTTTAGCAATCCTAAAATATACCATGCGGTCAGTGCTCTTATCGGAAGCATACATTCTAAACCGGGAAGAGAACTCATTCATTTATGTAGGATCGGAAGACAAACGGTATTTATTGCCTCGAAAAATGGAAGTTTGGTTTTGGCAAATACAATCAGTCATTATCGCCCACTTTCCGTACTATACTATGTCACATTAATGAAAAAAACGCTGGGTTTTTCAGATGCAAATTTTGATTTGGAATTATCCGGGGATTGTACACCGGCAGATGGGATCGAAAGCTTGTTGTTAAAATATTTTAATAATGTATCCTACAGAAGTGCTTTGTTAACGCTGGACGGAAAAGCACTGAAATCGTCGTCCGTATTTTTTCCACTTCGCAGTATTCTATTATGCGCATAATCGGCGGAGAATATGGAGGTCGTGTGTTTCGACCACCGGCTACTTCGTGGCCGACAAGACCGACAACTGATATTGCTAAAGAAGCGCTTTATAATATCCTGGCCAATCGTATTGACTTTGCTGATGTCTCAATGCTTGATCTCTTTTGTGGTACGGGTGCCCATACTTT
>JAJCYJ010000874.1 GCA_029262975.1 Saprospiraceae bacterium | reverse complement strand
CGGGATTATTGGTAGCATTATAATCAGCTTGATGACAACCTACACATGGGTTCGGTTTATTGTTAAATCCACTGGCATGACACTCTACGCAATTGTTTTGGATAGCAGCATGAGCGCCATTTAACGGGTAAAAAGCATCGTGTTCAAAGTCAGCAGGAGCCCAGGCTGTTTCCGTGTGGCATTGTATACAGTCGGTTGGGAAACCAGCATCCTGGTGATCGGGATTATTGGTAGCATTATAATCAGCTTGATGGCAACCGACACAGGTGTTGGGTGTATTGGTATATCCGTCAGCGTGGCATTCTACGCAGTTGTTCTCGATGGCAGTATGGGCGCCATTTAATGGGTAAAACTGATCGTGAATTTCGAATGTTGCCGGATTCCAATCAGGCATTGTCGTATGACATAATATACAGTCAGTGGAAATGTTTAGAGTTTGATGATTCGGATCATTGGTTAAATTGTAATCCTGCGTATGACACGCGAAGCAAGTATTGGGTGTATTGGTATAATCCCCATTATGACAACTCACACAATCGTTAGCTATCACTGCATGTGCTCCGTCAAGCAGATAATACTCATCGTGATTGTCTAAAGTCGCAGGAGTCCAACCGGGATCAGTTGAATGACAGGATATACAGTCGGTATGAAGCCCTATCTCCCCGTGATTAGGATTGACAGAAGCATCAAAATCCTGGGTATGACAATCGATACAATCTGATGAAATTTTTATAAAGCCATCTTCATGGCAATCAATACAACCAATACCCACATGACCGCCAGTCAAAGGAAAACCTGTGGAAGAATGATTAAAAGTCATATCCGCGTCTCCATTAGGATGGCATGCAATACAAGCATCATCAGCGTAGAAATAACCATTCACTCCGATGTGCTCTTCATTAGTTTCCGAACTTATATGACATGTTATACAGGTAGCCTGATTAAAATTGGCAGGGTTGGTATGACAATCTATACACGCTGACCATTCTCCTTCATGAGAACCAGAGTAAATAGGAAAGTAAAGTTCATCATGATTAAAGGTGGACGGCTCCCATGCATCTTCTCCATGGCAAGTTGCACAGTCCTTAGAAAAGCTGGCCAATTCATGATCGGGATTAGTAGTATTGTTAAAGTCTATGATGTGGCATCCTACACATTCGTTAGGCGTATTTGTATAATTGTCATTATGGCAAGCGATACAATCATTTGCGATCATGGCATGTGCTCCATTTAATTGATAAAAATCATCATGAATCCCAAAAGATGCTGGTGTCCATTGAGGATTCGTAGAATGACAAGAAGCGCAATCTGTGGGCAAATTGAGCTCGGTATGATCAGGATTACCGGTTTCCATAAAATCTACGTTATGGCAGTCAACACAGTTCGAAGGAGTTCCGGCAAACTGTGCTGCATGACATTCAAGACATGTCGCATCTATGTGCGCACCTGTCAAAGGAAAAGTCGTAGCATTATGATCGAATATGGATGAAGCGTCCCCGGTTGGATGACATGCTATGCAAGCATTATCAGCGTACGAATAGCCGTTTACAGATAGATGTTGTTCTTCTGTCTCAGTTAAAGTATGACAATTGATACACGTTACTTCGGTGAAATTTTGATCGTTTATATGACAATCCAGACATTCTGTCCACACATCATCATGTCCACCTGAATATATTGGAAATGTATTATCGTGTTCAACAAATATAGCAGGTTGCCAACCCATATCTGTTGTATGACAATTAGTACAAAGCGTTGAGAAATTATTACCGTCGTGGGCGGGCATGGTTGCCTCCACGAATTCCGGTTGATGACAACTGATACACTCTGGAGATATATTACTATAATCTGAAGTCAAGTGACATTGTGCACAATCTTGAATATCATGGCCTAATGTTAATGGAAAGAAGTCGTGATTCAATATATCCGTTTCCCATCCGGGTGACAGAGGATCATGACATTCGATACAATTTTTAGAAAATCCTACAGATTGATGATCCGGACGGCTTGTTACATTAAAATTGTCGGCATGGCAATTGATACATTCATTACCTATTCTGTCGAACCGCAAATTCGTCTCTGAATTGTGGCATTCAACACAACTTAGTAACCCATGTGATCCTACCAATGGAAAGCCATTTTCTTCATGTATGGAAGGAATATTATCAACTAACCAATTATCGCTATTATGACATCGGGCACAGTCATTACCGACCGACGTGGCATGGATATCTGTATGGCATGATGCGCATTGTGATGGAGCTTGAGCGAAAATCAACGATTGATGACAAGACTTACAATCTACGGCAAGGTGTGTTCCTTCAAGGATAAAATCTGTGGTATCATGATTAAAATGAAATGTATCGAGATTGATAGACCAACTATCCGGGTTATGGCAAGATGCACAATCCACTTTGAATAATTCGCCATGGGGGGATTGGCCGTTGAGCTGTAAAAAGCCAAAGAGAACAAATATTATCTGTGGCAGTCTATACACGCGAATTTTTCCAATTTATATCTAACAGTACTTTGTCCATTTTCTTCATCGTCTTTATGACATGCATCACATGCTAGTGCTTCATGCCTTCCTGTCAAAGGGAACGCTGTATCACTGTGATTAAACCTACTTGGAGACCAGTTTTGTGTATCATGACATCGTCTACAGTCAGTACCGGATATTGAGTCAAACTGACCCTGATGGATGTCTTGATGACACGCTATACAGTCACTTTTCAAAGTCTCAAAGCGCTGATTAAAGATACCGCTTTCCTCATAACTATCATAGTGGCAAACCCTGCATTTAAGGTGGGCGTGCTCACCTTCTAAGGGCCAGTCAGTCAAAGTATGATCAAATTGAACATCAGCCCATGTATCTGGATTATGGCATTGAGTACATTCCTGGCTTGGATAATATTGTTCGTCTATATAAGTCTCGTGGACGTCCTCATGACAGTCCACACAGGTAGTACCAATATTTCTAAAACTCCATTTGGAATCTGAAAGGTGACATGAAAAACATGGCGTCGCCAGATGACTTCCTTCCAAAGGAAATGAAGAGCTATTGTGACGATCTAGTGTATACAGACTATACCCAAAATCTTTTTCGACAGTATGACAGGATACACAATCGGGAGTAACATTATTAGTCGCAAATTCTCCTTCATGATAATCGCTGTGGCAGTTGTTACAATATTGGAAGTCCAGAGGTTCCGTGTATCTCCCAATATGGCAAGCTTTGCAGTCTACAGTTGTATGCAGACCTTCGAGCGGAAAATCTGTTACACTATGATCAATATATTCCATAGACTTTAGTTCAAGGAAACTAACTTCATTATGGCATTGCACACAATTACCTCCAAATTTTCCTTGATGAATATCTTCATGGCAGGACACGCAATCATTAGATGGCACACCAACTTTATCCTGAAAAACCAATGCTGGCGTTGTGGTATTACTATGGCATTCAAAACACGTCAATTCTTTATGCATTCCATTTAATGCGAAATCAGTTCTGTTGTGATCGAAGCCACGATTACCTATAAAATTGGAAAATTCAGTTTCTACATGACATTGCGTACACGCATTGAATGACTGGCTGGGATGGGGATTATCATGACACGAAGTACAGGTGTTAAAAGATAAGCCACTAAATTCTTGATACTGTTCTCCATTTCTAATAGTGGTTGCATGACAGGACGCACAATTAACATCTGCATGGGCTCCATTTAATTGAAATTTTGTCTCATCATGATTAAAGTGAACGGCAGGGCGAAAAGCGTCATAATTGTGGCAAGACATGCAATTTTCAGATAGGGTGCCTTGATGATAATCTTCATGACACGAGGTACAATCTGTTTCTAATCCTAGAAAAGTAAGGTTGCGTTTTTTGATTTCAGGTTGTACTATGTTGTCAGGCATATGACAAGCCCTGCAATCTATGATTTTATGTTGCCCCTCTAATTCGTATCCAGTAACAGCATGTTCAAAGTCATCCTGATTAAAACGGACCATATCAAACTTTCTGCCATGGTGTTCGCTATGACAATCCAGACAGTCTTTGGTAGTAACATTAGATGAAGCATGTAGCCCTCTTCTTGCATTAATTAATTCTTCAATTTCTGTGTGGCATGCGAGACATTTTGAGTCAGGTACTTTGTTGCCAATATCATGACATTGTGTACAATTGCGGATGCCTTCTAAATGGGCATGATCACTGGCAAGTTGGCCTGGAGATAATTGACCATATCCATGGTGGGCCAAGAATATTAAAATCAAAAGACTATATGTAATGAACCTGTTCAACTATTTGTGCTCTTTCATTATATATCCAAATCTTTTGGAAATTTGGATGCCTGCTTTTTCTAAAAACTTAGTTGGCAATTCACCTCCTGCGAAAATATAAACCAGGTCATTTTCTAATTTTAGAATATTTTCCTGTCCATCTGTTTTGATCAAAACATGATCTTCATTTATTGATAATAGATTGCTTTTGTATAGAACATTGCATTGATGGTTTTCGATGGCTCCAAGTATTTTATCTCTGTTTTTTATTTTGAGTCTTGCAAATTGTTCCTTGCGGTAGGAAAGTGTGACTTCATTATTCTCCATCAATAAAAGAGCAGACTCAATGGCCGAATCTCCACCGCCAACAACTACTATTTTTTTGCTATTTATCCGTTCAGCTTCAATAAGTCTATAGGCAACTTTGGAGCTGTCTTCTCCAGGAATATTTAGCTTTCTTGGCGTCCCTCTTCGACCTATTGCTAATAATACATGATTGCATAAATGCTCTTTTTGATTATTGGTCGTAATACGGAAGGTGTTGTCAGCAAGAGGGATAATGCTTTCGACCTTTGTATATTCCTGAATATTCAAATTATTTTCTGCGATGACTTTTTGCCAAAGTTGAATAAGCTCGTCTTTGGATGTATTATACAGTTTCACTTGGCCATGAAGTGGTAAATTCATTGGCGATGTCATGACTATTTTGGCTCGGGGAAAAGTATAGACCGCGCCTCCAAGAGAATCTTGTTCGAGCGTAAGACAGGACAAACCATACTTTTTAGCTTTCAATGAAGCAGAAATTCCTGCAGGTCCAGCTCCGATAATTAACAGATCCAGTACATTTTCCTTTTCGGGTTTTTTGCTCTTGGCAATATTGTCAATTGCTTGTTCGCCTTGCTCCACGCTATTTTTAATCAATCCCATGCCACCTAATTCGCCAGCAATATAAATGCCTTTGATGTTAGTCTCATATTTTTCATTCACATGAGGGAGTTCTACCCCCCTGGACTCAGTGCCGATCCTCAAAGAAATTGCTTCAACAGGACAAGCATGAAAACATGCTCCATGCCCTATGCAATTAGAAGCCATGATGACAGTAGCTTTTCCATCTATTATCCCGAGTATATCTTTTTCAGGACATGCCGCAACACAGGCTCCACTACCGATGCAGGTACTAAGATCTATATAAGGATGTAATGATACAGGTTCGAAAAGACCTTCTTCTTTTGCTTTTTCTACTTTTTTTTCATTTGCTGATGATTCCTTTTTTAAGCCTCTCAGATACAGATAGACGACTGTCACGCATAGCAAAATGACACTACTATAAACAATTATTTCTTCTAAGATTAATTCCATTAATAATCCATTTTATCCAAAGGCCAATGTTACGGCTATATGTATAATTACAATTACCAGCATGATCAATGCAAAAGGCAAATGAGCAACATGCCAATATTTAAATAACCTTTTCATCGTATTAAGTCTTCTTATTTTGTTGGATAGCGTCCTCTCTTTTTTAATTGTTCTCAAGATTTGATATCGCTCACTATTCGTGTTCTTTTTCAAATGTCCCTTAATAACCTTAATTATTTCCTTGTCCTTTCTTTTACTTTCCCAATAGGACAAATTCTTCTGATCAGTTGCTCTCCGTGATAACTCCTGCATAATTAACTGGGCCGTATTCTTATCCACTTTACTGCTTACTATCATAGTATTTAGCAATTCTTCTCTCATTTTAGCGACCTCATCCAAACTCAACGCCTGCCCCTCAATCGTTCGTGGAATCTGGATATAGAGAAATCTTCCAATCACGCCACTTAGTACGACAGCGACCATACTCCAAAAAGCTATTGATACGATACCTCCAAATTTGAAAGCCGTATGAAAAAGTATGAACACAGGACCGAGAACACACAGAAAAATATGAAATTCCAACAAATACTTTAATCGCAAATATTTAGACATAAACCTATACCGCTTTCGGGCAATGTATATACCCACACCAAAAGCTATCATCAAAGTGCCCGTTATACCTAATCCATGACCCAGATCACCACTTGGTTTAAACCAATCGTGGTGCTCATGGTAAAAGCGCTCTTCCAATGGGAGGTTGTAATAGGTATAACCGGTATAGGACAGATAGGCTATTGCAGCTATCACGATCGAAGTCATGATAAGAATGTAAATACGGTGAACGGTCTTGGTCATTCTATCCCTATGAGTCTGCTATACAAGACTTTTAATTATTAATTATAATGGGACCAGCCAATAGAACGCTTAAGATACTTAAATCTTATATATGCAGTGGCAATTTAAATAATCAAAAGTGAGATTGCAAGGGCCCAAAAGTGTAGACAAAATTGTCCTAAGGCGTTCTGATATTGCTCCCTCTGGAATCTCAAATTGACTTCGCAAATTGATATTAATGTGATTACCTCAGCAACCAATTTCTGAATCCCATCCTCATTTCTTTCTTAGGTAAATGCAGAGCTACTTGCCATCCTGGATAATTGTGTTTTAATGGTTTATTATTGGCGATGCGTTCGATCTGTAGATCGTAAAACCCGGCTTCGGCCGCATCTTTATTTTTGGGGTCCAGTATATTAATTATTGGCTCTTCCACTTTGTCGCAAGTGCCATCGAGGAATCCCATTGGAAATCGATCACTCATCAGAAAAGGACGTGCATAACCGATGACATCCAGTTCATTTTTTTGTAATGCGGCCTCGGAAGCAACTAAAGACCTGAAACCACCGGTTACCATAAGCGGTATTTGGCATTCTCTTCTAAGATTGGATGCAAATTCCAGGAAATATGCCTCCCGCGATCGAGTACTTTCCTTCATACCTATACCCATCATGGCAGATTGCTCGTACGTACCACCTGATATTTCCAACAGATCAATTCCTCTCTCTTCCAATGCTTTAATCACTCGCTTTGAGTCTTCTTCGTCAAACCCACCTCTCTGAAAATCCGCTGAATTCAGTTTTACTGAGATTGGGAATGCCGATCCCAATTTCTTGCGACTTTTATCAATAATATAATATAATATTCGGGCCCTGTTATCAAGACTTCCTCCCCATTTGTCGGATCTCTTATTGGTTAGAGGAGATAAAAACTGGTTTAGCAGATACCCATGTGCAGCGTGAAATTGTACACCCGTGAAACCTGCCTTCTTACAAAACTCTGCTGTATGTACAAATCGGTTGATGACATCTTCAATTCCGATCTCTGTAAGTGGTGTTGGCCGAGAAAATAAACCCATTTTCTTGAGTTGGACATCAGAAGCAGAAACTGATTTTCTGGTGGAGAATTTTGATGATTGTCTTCCGGCATGACTTATCTGTGCCCAAAAGTGACAGTCGTATTTGGAGACAGTCGAAGTCCATTTCTTGAAAGCCTCGATGCTTGTATCTTTTTCGACCACAACATTCCCTGTAGATTCAAGATAACGGCGATCGACCATAATATTTCCGGAGAGCAACATAGCAGCACCATTCCTGGACCAGTGATTATAGAGTTGAATATGCTGCTTATTTGGCAGATGATCAGAATGACAAAGCCTTTCTGTCATGGCTGCTTTTACAACCCGATTTTTAAAAGTTGCACCACAAGAAAATTGAAAAGGTGTATTTAAAATATTTTGCATCCTGTAAAGAAAGTCAATAATTGGAGTTTCACATATCGTCACATCAGGATGGCTCGACGATTGTTGAAAAATAAAATCTTCAGGATAAATAGATATCGATATTCAGGTCTATACTTTTGTACCTTTAGTCAGATTATTTTTTAGCCCAGTATTTTTTATTGGCTCTTAACATTTTAAAGTGTGTACTATTGTCTTAGCTAAACTATGAGATTTATTCTTTTCAATTTAAGAGTAAGAAATCTTAGGATATGCAGCATCATAAGAAGCGCTGGGATGAGCGCAGCGCAATCACGCCCTTCGGCGTGATCAGAAGCCTGGGGGACTTCTGGCTTAGGGCCTGCCGACCTTTGGTGGGAGCCTCGAAGAGGCTAGTGGCTCAACTTCACATGAAGTATTGGCTCTTCCCCCTAACGGGTTCAGTCATTCCAATGTGCTCTGGAACATTGGTTTCAACAAAGGTTGAAAATCATTCCTTCATTTTGCGAATGAAAAAAAATGAACGAATGTCAAGAGGAAAAGTGAATTATGGTCTACCCAACTGGTAAGGGCGAAGAACCTTTTAATTCAATATTTGTCTAGTCACGAGTCATTCTATAAGTACTTCTAAAAACCCTGTTTATGAAAATTCTATTTATCATTTTAGGTATAGTAATGGGCGAAATAGCGCTCGTCCTATTTACCTCATTTGCCCAGGAAGTTGTTTTTGATGGTATAAGTTATAACACTTCTGATAACACAACTTTGATAATTGGGGGCTTATTGACTTTTGCAGCAGCCATATTAGCGGGCGTTGTCGCAAGAATTGTAGGAAGAACTTATACACGAATTATTCCTTTGGTAATCTCGGTGATTATAATAATTGAAATGACCTATCTTATTACTTCTGGCATCACGAATGATCCGGTGTGGTTTGATATCATCGCTGGTGGAAGCCTAATTCTTGGCATTTGGGTTGGCTATCATGCCAAATTGGCCACTTTTTTAAGACCGAAGAATAACTAATTTTGCTGATACAATTCTGGATGTCCAAAAGTTCTTAAGAATAATCAACAACAAATTGATTTACGCGCATTTTTGCTTCGACATCACCTCTCTGTCCAGGTGATTTTGATTACATCTAATTTTTCAGTATCTCGTTTTATATCATGAATGATTTTGAAATCCATTTTTTTATAAAATTCTATGGGAGACTCATAGATTGATCCATTTTTTTTTACATATCCATTGCCGGGAATTACCCAACCATTTAATACGTTTCGTTTTTCTTGAGCCATTCTAAGAAGTGAAGTTCCATAGCCCTTTCCCTGAATTGCCGAATTTATAATAATAGCAAACCATCGTTCATTTTCTCTAATGAAATCATAATACCATCCCTGAATAGAGTTATTTGCATCTTGGATTAATATGTGATTCAGGTCTGCTATGTTTTGAAGATATTGCTCCAATCCGTTTATAGAATCATAGTTGATGACCAATGGATATTCGTTATTCCACAAGCGCAATAATTGCTTCTTTTGAGAAAGCGACAAACTTTTTTGGACAGTATAGCGCAAATGCATTAGAGGCTCTATATAGTTTTATTTTGAACTTTAAATTTGATAAAACTATTGCACATATTTTTTAAAGGAACCGAATAAAATTAGATTATCAACTTGAATTTTATGGCCGGTTCGCGTTCAATTAATCGTATACAACCCTATATTCCAAAATCTGTAACCCTTCGGGAAATGATTCTTTCCCGAGTAATTCGAGACGGCAAGATGTAATTGAGGTGCCAAAAAGAGGGACGCCTTCACCTTGAATAAATGGATTTAATTTGATTTTTAGAATATCAATTAGGTGGTTGTCATGAAGCCATCCGGCAAATGCACCTCCACCGCAGAGGTAAATATCTGTTCCGGACTGATTTTTCAATTCTAAAATCTTATCGATATTCATTTTGCACGCATGTACTTGCTTATGAGGATTTTCGAATTCCAGAGAGTCAGAGAATATAAAGTGATTCATGTGAGGATAAGCTGGTTGGCCAGGTTGAATACCGTAATCATAACCAAATTCATATGTCTTTCTACCCATAATAGTTGTATCGTAATTTTTTAAATCACTCATATATTTATTCACGACATCATCATAAGGAAGAAAACCACTGATGTCTCCATCTTTCCCGGAAATGTAGCCGTCTAATGAAGTTGCTACATAGTATACTATTTTTCTCATCGCTCTGAATTTAGTATTATAGAAACTCAAGATAAATAGAAGAACAGATATTAAAAAAACATGATAAGGAGTATTTCGAAATATTACCGAACCGGAAATTTGAAGTAGCAGCTAATGCCTAAAATAAACAGCCCCAAATTGAAAAATTTTAGTTTTTTTAATCAATACAATTATAGCCTGATCAGAAATACAATTACTCTATTATAGGCTCTTAGTCTTTTAAAGTGGGTCATAATGATTAAATCCAATTATAAACATTCACTTATCTCATCTAAATGTAAGAAATCGATTAGGATATGCAGGATTAAATGAAGCGTTGGATGAGTGAACGTGCCCCGACAGGGGTCGAGTACGAATGTGCTCGAAGTGAATGAACATGCCACAGGCATGCAGGCATACCAGAGGCACGCAGGCCGCGAAGGCGGGTGGGTTGGCATAACAGGCCCATGCTCCCTTCGGGTTCAGTTGCTTCAGAGTGCTCTGGCACTCTGACTTCAATA
>JAJCYJ010000873.1 GCA_029262975.1 Saprospiraceae bacterium | reverse complement strand
TTTTGTTCAAATCCTTCGAATATGAACAACAGCCATCAACACTCGCTGTCGCGATTCGTTGGTAAAAGCTTTCGCTTTTCTCCTTGCGGAGTCCACCAACTCACCTAGACGCCTGCCAGCCTGTGGCTGGAACGGGCCAATTAGGAAAAACAAAGTGCATATTTAAGCACGAAACAATAAAACCAGGTTTAAATGAAAACCTGTCGTGTTCGATTCGATTCTATCGAAGTCAAATCAAAGCCATCAACACTCGCTGTCGCGATTCGTCAGCAAAAGCTTTCGCTTTTCTCCTACGGAGTACGCGTTTTGTTCAAATCCTTCGAATATGAACAACAGCCATCAACACTCGCTGTCGCGATTCGTCAGCAAAAGCTCACGCTTTTCTCTTTCAGAGTACGCTGACTCACCTAGACGCCTGCCAGCCTGTGGCTTGAACGGGCCAAAAAATATATCGCTCCACTAAGAGGATACTTCTACCCCCCGCGTCAACGAGGGTGCAAATATATAATTCTTTGAAATACTTAATCAAATACTTACACCTTAAATTTCAGGTATTTTTTTGCGGGTCTCTGATCACCTTATGTCCGATTCATTCGCAGGACCTTCAGGAATGCGGGATCATTACTTATATCTGCAAGCAAGGGGTCATATTGAAAGTCGAAATGATAGAATTGTTTGCCCTCCAGTACAGCATGTCGTAAAGACTCGATTGCTTCCTTGTGCATCCCAAGTCCAACATATACCTGCGCCTGGTAATAGGCAATCTGTCCATGGTCCCGGTCATCTTTGGCCTTTTTTAAAGCCTGAATTACTTCAATTCCTTTATCATGATCTCCGGCCCTGGCAGCAGCATGGCCATAAAGTGCCGTAAAATAATCTATATAGGGCATCCATTCAGGCCATAAATGGTCCAAATGGTCTAAATGTAACTTCAAGTGATGTGCTGCTTGCTCATAATTCCTTTGTACCAGGTACACTCTCCCTAATCTTGAATGTGCTTTCCACTGCTCAATCCCAGGTGCCAAACTAACTAACTCTGCTTCATATGATTCGATGGCAGGAGAAAGGAATGCTGAGGCATTCTCCATATTTCCGATCAAGGATAGATTTAATCCAGCTTCATATTGAAGATACCGCATGTCATCTGTATAACTAAATCGCTGACTTTCAGCACGATCAATCAGCTCAAGTATGCCAGGTATATCACCTAGTGCTGCCAATGCCCGAATCTCCAGTACCTTCAAGGTCATATCTATTGTATCGGATTCTACCTCGTGCAAATAATTCAAAGCTTGTCTATATCTCTTCCGATCCAGAAGGGCCGTAACATAGGCATTGGCCCGGTCCAGGCAATAGTGACATTCCAGATAATCAATGGTTGAATCATCAATTTCTCTAGAAATTTCAAGCGCCTTTTCAGGACTATTTATCAAATTCATCGAAAGGATCAATGCTCTTGAGTTCACAAATAGATTGGTAGGCGCCAAGTCATATTCTTTCATGAAATAATCATATGCCATTTTATTTTGACCATGGGCAACTGCCTGAAAATAGTAAAACAGGTTTCGTTCGTCTGCATCCATGGTTACTTCTTTGCCCTCTAGCTTCCTGAATAGACTGTCTTTCTTTTCATACATCTTAAGTTGATCGTACATGCTTAGAAGAAGTAAATGAGCCCTTATGAATGTTGAGTCAATGGAGACACACTTGTGCAAATGATTGATCATCTTTATATTATCCTTCTCCCAAAGGGAAACGGCAGTAGTATATTCTTGAAGAGCGTCACCTCTGGGATGTTTCTTTGAAAACAAGGGATGATCTTTGCTTAACCAGAAACCCAAAATATATTGACCTATAGAAGTAAGTGCCTCATATGGTGTGTCCCGGTGTGTCCAGTGATCCTTAATTGATTTGACCAATCGCCCATTGGAAGCCTCGACAATCTCACAGTGTATTTGGAGGCTGTCCCCATGCAGGAAATAACGCCCTATAATTAGATTATCAATTTCGCTCTCCCTGGTAAAATCGTTGCTAAAACCAAACTTTCCCATGAGGATCTCAATATGACGTGATGCTGCGGGAAGGGTAGAGGAGCTAATCTCCAATTGCTCTAATCCCGTCAGTGAATGCGTAATCAAATGCGCCGCCATACTTCCAATTGGATCTAAGGAGGGATCCCCTGTTTGATTTTCAAATTTTAAGACAGCGATACGCTCCTTTTCTATTCGTGATAATGGATCAACGACCCCTTTTAGCCAATGGACCGAAGTATAGAGAAGTGTACAAATTCCGATGACCGCCAATATAAGCACCAAACCCGTTTTGACATTTATAGAGGACAAGATGGATTGCGGGTAGGAGGGAATTACTCTTTCTTGCCTGACGACATCTTTTTCTTCGATCATCTCGTATTTCCAGGAAATAAAAATGACAAATGGAAATCCAAGTATGGTGCAAATAATAAAGAGGGTCACCAAATAATCAGGTATCATTAAAAATGGTGCAGTGGCTGTCAATAACTGTACTGCTCCTGCGGCTGTAACAGCATAGATTGATGCGACTTTAAGTACGTTGCGTTGACGTAATTCATCAACTAATTGATGCAAATTCATAGTTGTCGAATTTACATTCACCCGGTTTCTACCTTGGACTGTAGCAATATGCTATTCGGTACAGCTGGTCAATGCTGTCATTACTCCAGGGAATTTAAACGAAAAGTATACATAACCTTTGGCATCTGAAAGTAATTGCCTAATATTATAGTGAAAATACTGATTTTTTAGTATATAATAATCTGTAAACACACTTTTATAAAATATAATTTTATTACCCTGTCGAAATTCGATTAAAATTGTAAAGGATTTTAAAAAGAGGCCCAAAATTCGTAGAGATCCTTCTATTTTTTAAACATTTTTTATCAACTTAATCCTATTAAAATGTCTCATCACAGACCTCCTCCACCTCCCTGGACCTTTCTTGGCAGTTTCCATCCACGTAATGTACTTTTTGCTGGTATAGGTGCCGCCATTGTCTTTTATTTCACCGATGCCATTGTTTTTGGTGGAACATTTGGTGATTTTTTTGATGTTCCAGGAATGAGAAAAGAACCGCTTCTTAGCTGTATGATCGCTGGATATACCCTCGGTGGATTGCTGTTTAGCGGGGCATACGCAATTTATGCCTGGCCCAATAAAATTATTGATAGCGTCAGTCAAGGCGGACCCGGACATCGTCCAAAAACCACGCGGGGTATGTTGTTCGGAGCTATTATGGCGGCTCTGATCTTTCTGCCTTCCGCTTTTATTTATCA
>JAJCYJ010000872.1 GCA_029262975.1 Saprospiraceae bacterium | reverse complement strand
GCCATCAAAAAATGCTTAGCAGAAGACATTTCCTGAGAGATGGTTCTCTGGGTCTTGGTGCTATTGCTTTAAGCGGATTAATGGGATGCGATTCTTCATCATTCAATAATGCACGTTTAGAGTCATCACTGTTATCGAAGCTTCCCAATCAATTACCTAAAGCAAAAAGGGTCATATTTTTACATATGGCAGGAGCACCTTCTCAATTAGAACTTTTTGATTACAAACCCTTACTTGAAAAATTAGATGGAAAGGTTTGTCCACCTTCATTATTAGAAGGCAAACGATTTGCATTCATAGAAGGTGTACCAAGTATGCTGGGACCTCAATTTTCATTTCAACAATATGGAGAAACAAGAAGTTGGGTTTCCGAATTACTACCACATTTTTCAGGTGTAGTAGACGAAGTCGCTTTTTTAAAAGCCGTCCAGACAGAAGAATTTAATCATGCTCCGGCACAATTATTTATGCATACCGGCAGTCCCAGGATTGGCAGGCCTGGATTTGGATCATGGGTGTCATATGGACTCGGTTCTGAAAATGAAGATTTACCGGGTTTTGTGGTTCTTGTCTCTGGACAATCGATACCCAGCGGAGGTAAAAGCCTTTGGGGCAGTGGTTTTCTGCCTTCCCTATATCAGGGGGTTGAATTGCGATCAAAAGGCGACCCAGTGCTTTATGTCTCTAATCCTGATTATACGAGCAGATCAATTCGCAAGGATGCCATTTCTACGATCAATAAAATCAATCAAAAGGAATACGAAGAAACCGGAGATCCGGAAATATTGAGTCGTATTGCCCAATATGAATTAGCATTCCGTATGCAGATGACCGTGCCCGAAGCTACTAATATTGAAGAAGAACCAGCATATATTCACGAGCTATATGGTACCGAGCCCGGTGCGGTCTCCTTTGGAAATAATTGCTTATTAGCCCGTCGATTAGCAGAACGTGGTGTACGATTCATACAACTTTTTCATCGTGGATGGGATTCGCATGGTAGCAATGATTTTGAAAATTTACATGGCGGCTTTAAGGAACGTTGTAAGGAAGTAGACAAGGCGATGACCGGTCTGATCATAGATTTAAAACAACGTGGACTATTGGAGGATACACTTGTGGTATGGGGAGGCGAATTCGGAAGAACACCCATGCAGGAAAATAGGGGCGGCATCTCTAATCCATTCAAGGGGAGAGATCACCATGGAGATGCATTCACGATGTGGATGACTGGTGGTGGTATTAAAAATGGACTCACTTATGGAGAAACAGATGAAATCGGATATTATGCTACTAAAGAAAAGATTCATGTTCACGACCTTCAGGCAACGATTTTACATCAATTAGGCTTGGATCATAAAAAACTTACTTATCCTTTTCAGGGCAGAGATTTCAGACTAACTGATGTTCATGGTCACGTCGTACACGATATATTGAGTTAAATAGTCCAGAAAGATGTCTTGGAGATAAAGTAGTCTGATCAAGACTATACCTTGAACCGATAGACATACCTTTTCGCTCCATTTTTCTTACATTTTTAGAATTAGAAAAACCAGCTTCCCCTTTCTTTTTACCTTATATTGCGCCGCAATTTGTCATCACTTTACTACAACAGCCAAATATCCTCCTGACTTAAAAATGAAATATGAGGATTTTATCCACTATTACAGATCCGGTTTACAAGAAGAAAGAAAAGCTAAATGCCTTGGATCGATTTTTCCTAAAATTCATAAAAGATGAACGTGATCTGCCCTTTGTCTACTTGTGTATAAAGATTACATTATTAAATGTACCTGTAGCAGTCGTCCTTTTTACACCACTATTCTCAGGGTGGGTTTGGTGGCTAGTTGGATTGATATATGCAGCTTTGATCATCTACTATGTAGGTCCATTTACACTCATGCTGCATAATACAAGTCACCGACAATTTTTTAAAAGAAAATATAAGATAGGCAACTTGTATATACCGTGGTTTTTGAGCTTTTTTATGGGCCAGTCACCGGAAACCTACTTCAGCCATCATATCGGAATGCATCATGCAGAAAATAACCTGGAAGGCGACAAGAGTAGTACCATGAAATACCAAAGAGATAGTTTTTGGGATTTCCTTAGATATATGGGATGGTTTATGGTTATGGGCATCACAGAACTGGCGATCTACTTCCGACGAAGACAGGTCTGGAAATTTTTCAAAATGGTCATCCGTGGTGAATTCATGTATGTACTGCTTTGTGTTGGTCTGGCATTTGTTCATCTCCAGGCAACTCTGTGGGTCCTTGTCTTACCGGTAATTATTGTACGTTTTTCAATGATGGCTGGAAACTGGGGGCAACATGCTTTCATAGATGCGGAGCGCCCGGAAAACAACTATCGCAATTCGATAACTTGTATTAATAGCGCATATAACCGCAAATGTTTTAACGATGGATATCATATAGGCCATCACTTGCGTCCACATATGCATTGGACAGATATGCCAAAATATTTTTTAAAAAACAAGCATAAATAT
>JAJCYJ010000871.1 GCA_029262975.1 Saprospiraceae bacterium | reverse complement strand
AATCCCTGTTCATACCTAAGTTTGTTAAATTCTAAAGCACCGAACCTTGCTGTAAGAGATTGCTCTAATAAATTGTCTTTAGTACTTTTATTAATGAAAGAATCAAAGTCCATTGGGCTAACTTCTACTAGATAGTTGGGCGGTAAAATGGATGCTATAAGTGAATTAATATCGATTAAATGTATGTAATTAAAATCCGATTGAATTATAACATCATGATTGATCGCTTCCGTTTCCTTTATTTGATCGGCGTAAGAATAGTATTCCTGAATTTGGTATCTTATGGAATCGTCTTTGATTAAGTTCAATCTTCCAGTTGACTTTAAATCCTCTATAATGATACTACTGTGCTCAAACCTCGAAATACCAATTATATTAGTAAGTGCTGTTTTAAGTGAATCTTCCTCATAGCCTCCATTTATACCCTTCAGAATATAATTGATGGAATTTAGCTGATTTGTTACAGAGTTTATTTGACTATTGTAGGAAGTGATATCTGAATTTAGTTCGTTTTTTATTCCTTTTAAATAAATGTGGACGATTGATTTATTAGTCCTGTTCTGATTCCATGTATTAACCTGAAGGGCAAGGAGAATGCCTATGATTACAAGTAAGATTTCACCTGTTGCATATATTAAGTATTTGGTGAATTTATTTTGGGAAAATAACTGCCCTCTTATTTTCCGAAATATTTTAATCATCAGTACGCTCGTTCTTAAGAATGACCAATACTTTGAGTCATGTGCCGTAACAGACCATTTATCAATGAAATATAAGAATTCTTGTTGAGTTATTTAAATTTTTGGATAGTCTATGTGTCTTATGTTGACCTTGCCATTTGTTTATTCTTTTTGAAAATCTAAATGTACAAATACCTCCTGCCACGAATTTCTCTCTAATATTGTATAATAGAAAAATGCACCAAGCCATCCGTGGTATATGCCCAATACGATTAAATTCCTGCCGGATAAGTACAATTTTGTATATGCTATCGCTAATAAGAATGTGCCTGCCATGAGTAATGCTGAAGGGTAATGGACAATAGAGAAGATCAATGCTGTGAACAGGATGATAAACAAATATGGGACTTTGATTTTTTTTAAATCTTTCAGATTACGTGCGATCAATCCCACTATTACAAATTGTTGTATTATCCCCCATAATGGATAGAGCAAGAGAATTGGGATTATTGACCAGTCTAAAATATTTGTATCTCTTTGGATTCCAACAATTACAAAAAGTCCAATCAATACCAGTGCGAATGGTAATATTCCAAGAAATGAAGCAGTAAAATATCTGGACGATAGCCCCCAATATTTTAGTATACCTTTATTCTGTTTAGATCGATAAAATATATAACTCATCCAAAACAAACAAGCAATTATAATATATGTCAATCGTAATTCAAGAAGATCCATGAATATGAACTTACCTATACCTGTTGCGATAACAACTCCGATTTCAAAGATTCTTCTATTATCGGAAATATTTATTTGAATTGTCAAATTTTCAGATATTGTGGACCTCAATAAAGATAGTTTTCTTTAATTTAAAAGTTTATTCGATCATCTGAAATATTCCCTGACATGAATTATTTGGTTTTCAGCTGTGCACCCACTATTTTCATTTCATGTTTTTCAAAAACCTTTTTGATTTCTTCCTGAGTTGGCGGTGATTTCCATTCATTAGTTTCTTTAAAGAAAGCTTCCATTTTTCCCGCCGGGAAATAGCATACTATTGCTTTTCCTTTTTCAGAAAGTTGAACAAATGAATGTTGAACACCTCTCGGTAGAAATATGGTATCACCATCGGTCATCTCGTATTTATCTTCTCCAACTTGGAAGAGATAGGCACCTTCGATAATATAAAACCATTCGTCCTGTAACGGATGTATATGTAAAGGAGGCCCTCCATTGGGTGTCAATCCAGTCTGTTCAAAAACTGCTAGATCATTATTAGAGTCCTTTCCTGATATTTTAAGATCCAAAATGTTAGTTGTAATGCCTTTCATTTTATAGTGAGTGCCAAATCTTGCGTCGCCACTCTTTACTTTAAATCCTTTTTCCGTTCTTTTTGTCTCACTTTTATTCATTCTTGCGCTTGCAGCTACAGGAAGGGCAGTGATGGTTGCACATAAAAAATTTCGTCGGTTCATATTAGTTTATGCCTTTTAGTGTATTTAAATTATTTGATTGTTTAATTTATAATTGATCTCTGTTCACGACTGTTAATTGCCATAGGATTAGGTTCTGAACACAAAAAATGGTTAAGCATGATTTTGCGTGATATCCTGTGTTTTATTAGCCCTTACCATGTTAGATTGATAAGTCACCTTGCGGCACAGATTCTGATATTAAATTAATCTATTTTTTTAACTGTTTGACCTTAAATTATTCTTGAGTATCTTGAATTATAAGGTCCTGGGTTATACTATCTCTGGTGGACGCCAGCATCAGTCAAATATTTATCATTTTGTGCTACTCATCTTCTGAGACAAAAGTGAGTCTTCTAACACTTTTTGATTTTAAATCCAGGACGTATAGCTCATAATTTCCTCCACCCCTTTTTGACGTAAAAGCGATCTTCTCGCCATCTGGAGAAATAGTTGGGAAAATGTCATGTGCATCATGGGTCGTTAATTTTTCTGATGTCCTGTTATCTAAATCCCATCTTAGTATATCATTATTTGCACCTCGGGCCATATAGTATATCGCTTTTCCATCAGGAGACCAGGTAGGTGTGTATTCCTGGTTTTGGGAAGTTAACTTCTGTGATCTTTGGCTTTGTATATCCAACACATGAAGAGCAGTGCTATCCGGCGTGGTTGATTGTACAAATACAAGCTTCTCTCCATCTGGAGACATAGCTGGCGAGAAATCTCGTACAGTATTATTTGTAAGTCTTTGTTCACTATGGTCGATTAAGTTTAAGATATAAAGTTCGTGATTCCCTGTTTTATCAGAATTATAAATGAGACTGTTCCCATCGCGTGCCCAGGATGGGTCTTCATGATTGGCTTCTGTGTTTGTAATCTGTTGGCGATTACTTCCATCGATATTTATTGTGAATATCTGATGATCTCCTTTTTCACCTGAGAAAAATACCAGCTTTTGTCCATCTGGGGAGAACTTTGGAAGCACATCAGGAACCTCATTATGAGTTATTCTTCGATCACCTAGATCTGAAGTATTCAAAATGTAAATTTCGTTGTTCCCATCTTTATTGGAATAATAAGCTATAGACTTACCATCAGGCGACCAGGAAGGGGCCATGTTATTTATATTTTGAGCGCTAAGAATAAATGGAGTTATTATAAGTGCTGCTAATTTACATAACATGTATTTCACTTTAATTACAAAAATAGTCAACCTATATTAGGCATGTACTAATTCTCAATTCTCAATTCTACACGGGCTAAGGCTTTCACTCCTTTCGTACACTGTCGTTCACCAATCTACGGGATCAGTCGTTCATCCGACTTGCGACCACTTTCCTGCGAAGGGCGCGGACAGGCTCTTTGGAAGGAGGACATTTTCAATGTTGCAAAATTATAAGCACTTAGGAAAATAAGCACTTAAACACTTTATTAAACTCTCTAAACTCTCTAAACTCTCTAAACTCCCTAAACTCCCTAAACTCCCTAAACCCACTAAACTCATAAAACCCATATAACCCATATAACTCAATGCTGCTTTTTAAATCTGTTCTTAATGTCAAAAACAAAAAACAGTGAGGTCAGAAATCCGAAGAAAAATTGTGGAATGCCAAAGAGGACAAGTGTGGAGGTAAACATAGGTACAATTTTATATGAATCCCG
>JAJCYJ010000870.1 GCA_029262975.1 Saprospiraceae bacterium | reverse complement strand
ACGCGTTTTTATAAGTAGGTCTCCATGAAAGGAATTTATTGATTCCAGCCTCGGATAAAGACGAATGTGGTGCGCCATAGTTGTCCACAAAGTCGATATGAACAGGAATCTTTACATAAGTTCGTGAGCTATCATTTTCGGCTAAATCACGTGATACAAAGACGCGCTCAGTTGTATCACTTTTCACCAAATAAATAAATTCGATCACACCCTGGATCATGCCCTGGTTGATCAGTTTTTTAAATGGCTCCGTGGTAGGAACCAGGCCTTTATCAAACAAAAACTTGTGCCAAAAGCGTGCATAAAGCAAATGTGCCACTGCGTGCTCAGCACCTCCGATATACAGATCAACAGATTGCCAATAATCAATATGCTTTTTATCGGCAAAAGCTTGTTCATTGTCCGGGTCCATATAACGGAGATAATACCACGAACTTCCGGCTACTGCAGGCATCGTATCGGTCTCTCTTTGATCACCATTATCCATTGTTACCCAATCTTTTACCCTGGCCACAGGTGATTTGCCACCGGCGGTTGGTTTAAAATCATCAGTGTAAGGAAGTTCGACAGGCAATTCTTCAAGAGGAACACTATATGGAATTCCTTCTTGATCAAATCGAATCGGAAATGGTTCGCCCCAGTAACGCTGTCTGCTGAAGTTGGCATCCCTCATTTTGTAATTGGCGACCACTTTCCCGATACCTTTTTCTTCAGCATATTTGCTCGCTGCATCAATTGCATCTTTTACTTCCATGCCATTGATAAAACCAGAATTAATCATCTTACCAACCTTATCCGAAAGGGTAGCATCTGGATATTCAGATTTATCAACGACATCGATAATTTCAATACCGAATTTTTTAGCAAATGCCATGTCCCGGTCATCATCACTAGGTACAGCCATAATGGCACCGGTGCCGTAGTCTTTCAGAACATATTCACCTATCCATATAGGTATACGTTCGTTGTTAAAAGGATTTATGGCATAAGCACCAATGAATTCTCCGGTGACAGACTTCTCCGCCATTCGTTCTATTTCGGATTTCGCCCTTACATAACTTAAGTAAGCTTCGACTTTTTCTCTTTGTGCATCTGTAGTTAATTCTGCAACGAGATCATGTTCGGGAGCCAACACCATATAAGTTGCTCCATAGATCGTATCAATTCGGGTGGTGAATACCTCTAACTTTTCTTCACTTCCTTCAATTGGAAAATACACGGCAGCTCCTTCCGATTTCCCGATCCAATTAGATTGCATCGTTTTCAACGCATTGGACCAATCTACTTCGTCCAGATCATAAAGAAGTCTGTCTGCATAAGCGGTAATCCGTAAGTACCATTGTGACATTGCCTTTTGAATGACAGGGTAGCCTCCTCTTTCCGAAACGCCATCTTTGACCTGATCATTGGCCAGTACCGTTCCTAATTCTTCGCACCAGTTGACATAACCTATCTTCTTGTAAGCCAGTCTGTAATGCATTAGAAACTCACTTTTTTCTTTAGCAGTTAGTTGACCCCATATCTCTTGCGTTATACCTTCTTTATCACTTGTAGCAACGTTAAGATTGGCCGTGCCATGTTGATCCAAATGATCAATCAATTCGACGATCGGTCTGGCTGTATTGATATCAAAATCGTAGAAATGTTCGAAGAGTTGTGTAAATATCCATTGGGTCCATTTATAATATTTTGGATCACATGTAAATACTTCACGACTCCAATCAAAAGAGAATCCAAGGCTTTTTAATTGTTCTCGATAACGGGCCATATTATCTTTAGTCGAGACTGCAGGGTGGATACCTGTCTGTAGGGCATATTCTTCTGCAGGAAGTCCGAACGCATCAAATCCCATTGGGTGCAAAACATTATACCCGTTCATTCTTTTATGACGCGTAAATATATCTGAAGCGATGTAGCCCAGAGGATGACCCACATGCAGCCCTGCTCCCGAAGGATATGGAAACATATCCAATACGTAGTATTTCGGTTTAGAAGTATCAGTTTCAACCTTATAGGTATTATTTTTTTCCCAATACTCGCTCCATTTGGGTTCTATGGACTTGAAGTCTATCATGATGACGTAGAATTTTTCGAAGTGCAAAAATGAGATATTAAATCAATATCAGCATTGTTGATTTGAAAAGAAGATGAAGAAGGGTTCGAATTGATGTCAATTCATGTTCTAGTTATTATATATATTGATTTTTGTTGAGACTTTTACCAAGTGCATCTCACTCATCCGGATATCAGTTGTCACCATTTTTGAAAGAGTCAAAAATGTCGCCAACTGATGTTGGTTGTGGAATTCTAACCATGGGCTAATACCCCTGGCAACCGATATGCAACACCTACGGCGTTGTGAAAGGGGAGATAAGACATGCATATCTGAATTTTGTAATAGCTATTAATACCGGGTGCATCTCACTCATCCGGATATCAGTTGTCACCATTTTTGAAAAGGTCAAAAATGTCGCCAACTGATGTTGGTTGTGGAATTCTAACCATGGGCTAATACCCCTGGCAACCCATATGCAACACTTACGGCTTTGTGAATGAAGGGAGATGAATGTCACACTCACCACATACAAGACCTGCAATGTTGTGGATTGGGAGACATGAATTGAATTCCCATTTTTTTTGGAGAAGCAATAAATATTAGGTGCTAATAAATAGAAATCAGGTTATTAAATTTCCATTCTCATCCCATTCCGCCATGATGTCTCGTTTGTCCTGATCTACGCATTTTGCCACCCATACCGGATCGTAGTCTACGTCGTGTTCTGCAAGTACTTCTTCAGGTACACCATCCCAGATATTAGGTACATTACCCTTATAGCCAAGATCGTCGATACCGATCTTAGTTGTGTAGTATCCTGTTAATACCAGGTTTCTCAAGAGATCAAAAAACTTAATGCCGGGTGCCATATCCGGTTTTTTTCCTTCGTTATCCGGGTACGCGATGTCATCGATAATCGCTATCTGTTCACTTTGAGTCGATGTATCAAATGACTTATTAAATCTTTTATTTGATTCTCCATCAAGCCACATTAATCCTCCTCTTAATGGCAATTGATTTCTGGGAATATCCTTTACTATGAAGTCAATAAATGCCGGCACTTCAGCTTCGTTAGCTGAACCTGCGGTTATTGTGGCGGGAAGTATAATATCACATAGTGTTGCTATGGTGTTTAATTCGTACTCATTTAAATAAGCTTCAGATTTAATTTTTTCATCCCATGCTTTTTCAGAAGGAGTTCTCCCATAAAATTCTTCCTTTTTATCTACCGATTTCTCTATTTCAGTAGAAGGTGCACATCCTGTTACCGATAGGGTAGCACCTGCTACAGAACCTGCCAATAAGGTCTTTAACGTCTCTCGTCTGTCCATAACTACAAGTTTTTCTTTTTAAATTCTTCAACTATAAACTCTGACGTGCGCATACTCAGGGCTAAAATCGTCCATGTACAATTTTTATCAGCTTGGGATGTAAATGGGCCTGCGTCAACGATAAATACATTATCTGCGTCATGCAATTGTGACATGTTATTAGTCACGGATGTTTTTGGATCATTACCCATTCGAGTAGTACCCACTTCGTGGATTATTTGACCTGGAGCTAAAAGCCCATAGTCCTCATCTTTTCCTGGTTTATCTCCGATGACCGTCCCACCCATAGCGTCCAGTATC
>JAJCYJ010000869.1 GCA_029262975.1 Saprospiraceae bacterium | reverse complement strand
TGTAATGCTCGCAAAAGACCAGACAAGGAAGAAGGCACCAACAGTTTTGATATTGATTTGCTTTCAATCGAGGGGGAAGTGCTGATGCAATTCAAAAATTTTGTAATTGCTCTTTTCGAAGGTATTGAGCCTGTTGTTATTGGTAAACCTGCAGCGCACAAGATCGAAGAACCCGGTCTTCACTTATATCATACACTTTGGAAAGCAACATCGGTGACCAAAGAAAAGAAAAAAATAACTTCAAGACCAGTAATTCTTTTGACCGGGAGTCTTGTGGAAATCAGGGATCAATTAGCTAACTCCATAGATGGAGAGGTGATTGCAATAAATGACGATTCTGAAATTGGATTTTATAATAAAGTTCAAGAGATTGTACAGTCAAAAGTTAGATCGAAAGATACCCAAAGATTAATTTTAGTGTATCATAATAATGATTATTTAAAATACGCTTTCGTCAGTGGGATGTTAAAGACTGCTGAATTGGAATATCCTTCATTTAAAGCCAAAACACTTGGTATTGAAAGTCTGTCAACTGCGAAAATTACAAATGTCGCGGACATTATAAAATCGGAAATATCGGATGACGCTAAAGATGTACGATATATAAAGGAGCAACGGGAAATACGAGTAATTAATGAGCTACCCAAAAAATCAGAAGAAAGTGTTTTAATAAAAGAAAGAGGGGTTTACCTAATCACTGGAGGAGCCGGAGGTTTAGGAAAGATTATGGCGACTTATGTTTCTAAAACCAAGAATACAAAATTAATACTAGTAGGAAGAAATCAAGTATGTAAACTATCCAATACTCAACTTGAAGATCTGAATGCAGTTTACTTCTCATGTGACGTAAGCAAGAGCGATTCCGTCTTCTCGCTCATCCAGCAAATTTTAGAAAAATTTGGAACATTAGATGGAATTTTCCACTGTGCAGGAATTGCAAAAAGTGGTTTTTTGTCAGACAAAACTTCGGAAGAATCAACGACTGTATTATATCCTAAAATATACGGTGCCAAATATTTAGATCAGGCAACAAGAACGTTAGAATTAGATTTTACAATTTATTTCAGCAGTATATCAGCAATAGTCGGGAGTATCGGACAGGCGGATTATGCAAGTGCGAATGCTTGGTTAGACAACTTTGCCTTATGGAGAAATGAGCAAAATCGCGAAGGAAACAGGAATGGAATTACACGAAGCATCAACTGGTCGCTATGGGAAGATGGCGGTATGCAGTTAGGTGAAGAAGGGGAGCAATTACTGGAACAAAAATGGGGTATGAAACCACTCCCAGTAAACGAAGGTATTAAAGCATTAGAAATCCTCTCAGCAGCCAACCTACCTCAGGGCATTGTCTTTTACGGTACATCTGAAGGTAAATGGATGGGGCAAAAAGAAAAATCCAATTCAATTGTAAAGAGAGATGAAATTGAAATAAATTTTCAAGAAGAGTTGATAGAAGACCTACTTCAGCTTACAGGAGAAGTATTAAAAATAAAACCTGATGATCTATCTATAGATGAAGAGTTAGGAACATATGGATTTGATTCTATTATGTTGACCAAGTTGGCCAATAAACTAAACGATCACTATGAGATAGAAGACATTTTACCAACAACCTTTTATAGTTATCCTACCCTAGCAGAAATAGGCACTCATTTGACGACTGACTTTTATTCAGCTATATCTAAACATTATTTTCAAGAAGACACAACTACTTTACCCGTAAGTGATGCGCATAAATCAAACTTCCAAAGTAAGTTAAGAAGAATCGATAAATATAAAGACCTCAAAAAATCAGCAACCCACGATCATTTGCAAATCTCGAAAGAACCGATTGCCATTATAGGTATGAGTGGTCGTTTTCCAGGTTCTCCAGATTTAGAAATTTTCTGGCAAAATTTAAAAGACAACAAAGATCTTATAACGGAGATTCCTGAAGATCGTTGGGATTGGCGCGAATATTATGGAGATCCTAACATTGAAAAAGGAAAGACCAAGGTTAAATGGGGCGGTTTTATAACCGATGTAGATAAGTTTGATCCCCTTCATTTTAATATATCTCCGAGGGAAGCAGAATTGCTGGATCCTCAACATCGTCTGGCTTTAGAGACAGTTTATCATGCATTAGAAGATGCAGGGATCAATCCAAAAAGCCTGGCGGGTTCTCAGGCGGGTATCCTGGTAGGGAGTAATTTCAATGATTATGCGACCATTGTCGCTCGTGGTGGTCTGAGCACAGAAGCACAAGCAGCAACTGGATTAGTACCGACAATGGTTACAAATCGCATTTCCTATTTGCTGGATATTCACGGTCCGAGTGAGACAATAGATACCGCATGTTCTTCTTCTTTAGTAGCAATACATAGAGGTATAGAACAAATACATAATGGCACTTGTGATTTAGTAATAGCAGGAGGCGTATCTCTGGATCTGATTCCCGATCCTTTATTAACTTTAAGTAAAGCAGGATTTTTAAGTGAAGATGGAAGATGCAAGACATTTGACCAAGGTGCGAATGGCTATGTAAGAGGAGAAGGTGTAGGGATGATCGTATTAAAATCTCTGAGTAAAGCCGAAATGGATGGAGATAGAATTCACGCCATTATTCGAAGTTCAGCAGAAAATCACGGAGGGAAGGCTAATACCCTCACTTCTCCAAATCCGAATGCTCAAAAAGCATTGCTTTTAGAAGCTTACCGTTCTGCAAATATCGACCCAAGTACCGTTAGTTATATAGAAGCTCATGGCACAGGAACACCCCTGGGAGATCCTATAGAGACCGAAGGATTGAAGTTAGCTTTTAAAGAACTCTATCAGGAGAGAAGTTTAGCTCAACCTGTAACACCTCACATCAAGTTAGGCAGCGTAAAGACTAATATCGGGCATCTCGAAGCAGCATCGGGCATCGCTGGTATACTCAAAGTGGTACAATCCCTCAGGAATAAAATAATCCCGGGAAATCCACAATTGAAATTGCCAAATGAATATTTGAAACTGGAAAATAGTCCTTTTGAATTACAAAAAGATAGCACAGCCTGGGATGTAAAACCGAATCAATCGAGAATTGCAGGTGTTAGTTCATTTGGTTTCGGTGGAACGAATGTTCACATAGTCCTAGAGGAATATTTACAAGAACCCAGATTTTACAAAAGCGATAGTCATGCGATCACCTTGTTATCGGCTAAAAATGAAGATAGATTAAAAGAAAAAGCTAAGAATCTTGAGACCTATTTAAGAGCAAATAAGAGAATTAATATATACGATCTGGCCTATACATTACAGGTCGGTAGAGAAGCAATGGAAGAACGCCTTGCGTTCGTTTGCTCAGATGTTGATCATGTGATCGAACAATTATATAATTATCAGGAAGATAAAACTGAAAATATATTTACTAGCAATATTAAAAATAAGCATGACAACTTTAGGTTATCTGGAAAATCTGGAGAAGCTTACTTGCGTGCAGCAATTGAAAATCGAGAGATCGAAAGCCTTGTTCAGCTCTGGGTGAGTGGAGTCTCATTAGACTGGACTAAGTTATATGAAAAAAACAACAGACCAAATATAATCAGCTTGCCTGTATATCCATTTGCAAGAGAACGGTACTGGATACCTGAATCAGGACAAACGGAGGGCGTCATTAAGAAAGCAAAACTTCATCCATTATTACATAGCAACCAATCTGATTTAACAGAAATAAAATACCAAAGTGTTTTTACTGGACAAGAAAACTTTTTATCTGATCATAAAGTCAAGTCAGCGTCCATGTTGCCAGGCGTGGCTCATTTGGAACTGGCAAGGGAAGCCGGAGAACGCGGCTTGCACCAACCTATTACCCGGATTAAAGATGTGACTTGGCTGAGTCCTATAATCGTCAATGGCAAACCGGAAGAAATTCAAATCAGTTTGTTCGAGGAGTCAGATTCGATAAGTTTTGAAATCTATAGTTTACACGAACAACTTGAAAGTTCTGAACAGGCGGTCATACATGCTCGCGGCTCACTCAGTACGGAGAGAATTTTGCCCCCCTCTCCTAAAGATATTGCAAACATAAAAGATCGATTGAGTTATAGTATTTCAGGCACTGACTGTTATAATTTATTTAGAAAACAAGGGCTATTTTATGGCAATAGCTTTCAAGGGATCGATGTGTTGTATTCAAATAAAGAAGAATCCCTTAGCAGGATAAGTATTCCTTCTGAAAAAAATTATGTGCTGCAACCTGGGATACTTGATTGTGCGCTACAGACCTGTTTTGGAATTAATCTTAAAGATGAAGCAAAGGATCTCAGAATTCCTTTCAGCGTGCAGGAAGTGAATATTTTTGGAGCAGTGAATCAGACGAATTGGTGTCATGCACGAAAAAGTGTAAACACCAGCAAAAATCGAAACGTTCTGGGTTTTGACATAGACATGCTATCCGAATCAGGAGAAGTATTATTGAGTATTAAAGATCTCGTGACCTTACCTATAGGAGGCATTGACCAAAAAAACATAAGTGCCGAATCTAAAGAAAGTCAAGAAGAACCTTCACTCGTTTTGTATTCAAATCTATGGAAGGAAAAATCCGGGGACATAATAACCGAAACCCATTTTTCAAATTCTCTGGTCATATTGGCAGGTGGTTCTGCTCGCCTCGCAGAAATTCTTTCTGATTCCCTGGAAGAGGAAGTAATATGTATTGAAGGCGAAACCCCAATAGCGTATTATCATAAAATTCAGGACGTTCTACAATCCAAAATAAGCTCCAAAGAGAAAACAGAAATATTAATAGTATACAGCAATAAATATTATGTGGATTATGGATTTGTTAGTGGTTTATTGAAAACTGTACAAATTGAAAATCCAAAAATCAAGGCAAAGACGATTGGAGTTGAAAATATGTCTATAATGGATGTAGCATTTTTGACCCAAATAATCAGAAGTGAGTTCAATAGTCAGGCAGTAGAAGTCAGGTATAAAAATGAGCAACGCGAGGAGCGAGTAATAGAAAGATTATCAGAAGAGTCCGGTGAATGTTTGAACATCAAAGAAGGAGGTGTTTATTTAATTACCGGGGGAGCTGGTGGGTTAGGACGAATCTTCGCAAAATATATTTCCAATACCGAAAGCACCCGAATCATTCTTTCAGGAAGAAGTAGCGAATGTAAGCTTTCTACTGATGATTTGACAAAATTGAATGCCTCTTACTATTGCTGCGATGTGTCAGATAAGAATTCGACAGATGCTCTTATTAAAAAAATCATGTCGGAATATGGAAAGATAGATGGAATCATCCACAGTGCAGGTGTTGTCAAAGACAGTTTTATTATAAATAAAAAGAAAGCAGAATCAATTGAAGTCTTGTCTCCGAAAATCTCAGGTGCAAAACATCTAGATCAGGCAACTACAAATATTGATCTGGACTTTATGATTTTTTTCAGTAGTATTTCTGCTATAAAAGGAAATGTAGGGCAAGCTGATTATGCAAGTGCAAATGCCTGGTTAGATAATTTTGCCGAATACAGAAATGAATTGTTAGCGGAAGATAAAAGAAGTGGAAAAACGTTAAGTATCAATTGGCCTCTGTGGAAGGAGGGAGGAATGAGAATAAATAGCGACAGCGAATCATTCCTGCGTGATCAAATGGGCATTCATAGTCTGACAACTGATCAGGGAATCTTGGCCTTCAAGCAATTGTTAGCGAATAGCATCACTCGAGGAATTATAACCTATGGCACTGAGGTGTTTCACAGAAATTTTATTAATCCATTTCCATTACAAACCGATATTAACCCTCCACAAGCCCTAAATGGAAAAGTAAGCTTACCCTCGTTTGAACTTATATCAAACGTCGTTAAAGAACAGGTTTCAGAAGTTTTTAAAATAGCCAAAGAACAATTACAAAATGATCGTGACTTTGTTACTTATGGAGGTGATTCCATTTTGTTTACAGAATTAGTCCGACATTTGAACGCGACCTTAAGTATTAAATTAGCATCACCTGCTTTATTTGAATATCAAACGATAACTGAATTAACTAATCACATTATCTTAGAACATTCGCCAAGTATTAAAGATGAAAAAGCTTCTTTAAGTCAAGTCACACATACCTACCGAAATCGCAAATTGAGTCGAAAATCTTCGGCGAAGACAAACCATAAAGATTTCGCCATTATTGCTGCTTCTGGGATGTTTTCTTCTGCTGAAACAAGAGAATTCTTTTGGGAAAGAATAGAACAAGGTGAATTTTTAAATATTCCTCCTGAGAATAACGTGTCTACTTTACCGTATGGTCAATTGTCCTCAAAAAACTATGAACAAGCAAAGGCCTACTTAAATTTGAAATCGTCTCTTTTTGAACAATTTTCTAATCAGGAAAAATTGATTTTTAATGTTCTATCCCAGGCTTTGAGTGAACAAGGATTAACAAAAGAAGACTTGTCCGATCGAAGCACTGGCGTTTTTATTGCTGCGCAACAAATATTTGACTATGAGGAAAATATGAAAGGCAATAGTCCTTCTCTGGCATACCTCATTCCAAATAAGGTTTCATTTTATTTAAACTTGCATGGACCAAGTGAAGTTGTCAATACCTACTGTACAAGTGGATATGTTGCCATTCACAGAGCCATTCAAAGCATTATTTCAGGTGAATGTAATCAAGCTGTCGTAGGTGGTGTGAATGTCATTTCACCCTCGGAAATGTCTATGGTTGCCACGTCTTCTTATGATGCCTTATTAAGTAAGAATGGACAAACAAAAAGTTTTTGTGATGATGCAGGAGGATATGTCCGTAGTGAAGGAGCGGGTATTATAATAATAAAACCTTTAGAAGCAGCTATTCAGGACGAAAACCAAATCCTGGGTATTATCAAAGGAACTTCTGTTTACCACGGAGGAAAAGGATTTTCATTAGAGGCGCCAAGTGCTAAGGGTATAAAGAAAGTCATTGAAAGTAGCCTTGCCCAATCAGGGGTTGAAGCAGATACGATCGACTATATAGAGGCTCACGGTATCGCCGACCCTATGGCTGATGCTATAGAATTAACTGCTATTGATTCGGTTTTTAGAAAACATGCAATTGATCCTGATAAAAAGTGGTACGTAGGCAGTGTTAAACCAACTATAGGACATTCCGAATTAGCATCTGGAATGGCATCTATCCTAAAGGTCTTATATGCTTTTAAACATAAAACTATTCCTGGTATTGCTGGACTGGAAAAAATTAATTCAGAATTAACGGCTACACACTCATTGATTTTGAAGAAAGATTCTTCTCACTGGGTAAATGGTAAATATCCAAGAAGAGCCGCTTTGAATAGTTATTCAGTTGGAGGAGTTAATGCACATATAATATTAGAAGAATTTACTAGCACAGTTCAAGAAGTAAGAGATATACCTTTCGAAGCTAAGAACCAATTCAGTAATGTTCAGGAAATATTAGAAGAACCTCAATTAGACGAAATAAATGTCGTTACGAATCGAGAAGAAATACTTGCAATTGCTCAAGATGTATTTAAAATTAATACAATAGACTTCGATCTAAATCGGTCACCTATTGATTACGATTTCGATTCAATTATTGTAATTGCATTTGTCCGCCGCATTAATGAACATTTTGGAATAGAAGTAAAAATGGGCCAGGTATTTAGCCTTGAAGACCTCGAATCAATGTTTATTTTATTTGAAACGGCGATCGATAAGAAGAGCGTTAAAACGGTAACTCCGGGGGCTCAGTCTATTGAATCGGTGCCATCTAAACATCCATTGTCAGAGGGGCAAAAGGGACTGTGGATATTGCAGGAGGCAAATCCGGATGCTACCATCTATAATGTACCCCTGGCACTCACTATTGATGGTTTGCATGATTCCAATAGTATTTATGAAGTAGCAGAAAGGTTAATCAGAGGCCATTCAGTCTTTAGAGTGATTTTCGGAGTTGATCGTGTAAGCGGGGAAGTATTTCAAGAAACTAGGGATGCCTCTGAATGCATACTTAGAGACGTTGACCAGATTAGTGAAAGTGAGGAGATAAATGAGCATTTTTATAACCTTATTCAAAGACCTTTTATTTTATCAAAAGAAGTGATAAGATTGCATATTCGTCTTGATCACATTAAACAAAAGACACATCTACTTTTTGTAGTTCACCATATTGTAATTGATGGTAGTTCTATCGCCCTATTTGCTTCTGAATTTATAAATTATTTCAATCAGAAGAAAAGTGGAACACTATCAAACTTACAAATTGCTGATCATTCTTATTTTGATTTTATAAATTGGGAGGCAAGTTACATTAATAGTGACTCAGGCCTGGCAGATTTAAAATACTGGAAGCAACGCTTAGATAAGGGTATTGAAAAAATTGAATTGCCATATGACCCTATCCGATCGCTAAAGGATGATTCTACGAGAAATAAGGGAATCGAATCTATAGATATTGAGCGAATAGATCTAAGAAATATTAAAGCATTATCCAAAGAGCTTAAAGTAAATTTATCAGTCTTTTTATTGTCAGCATTTAATATTCTGCTTTATCGTCTGAGTGGTGCAAGTGATCTAATCATAAAGATACCAACAGCAGGTCGTCCAAAAGAAAAGTTTGAAAGAAGTATTGGTTATTACGTCAATATTATGCTTTCTCGAACAAGTATCACCGGGAAAGAGACATTTGCAGAATTAACTGATACGCTTCGTTCAGAATTTATCTCAAGTGTAGATTATCTCAGATATCCATATCCAAAGTTATTAAGTGAATTAAAATTGACCAAAGGAGAAAGGGATGGGCTTTTTCCTGTGTCTTTTAATTTTTTGAATGTACTGAATGACTTATTAAATGGAAATATTAATAATGAAATATCCTTAATCGATGATATTAATCAGGCAGGTACTGATGAATATACTTTGGAAATTGTTGATTTTAAGGAGAAACTCAACATCAGAATAAAATACAGGACAGATTTATTTCTAAAAGATACAATTCAAAGACACCTAAGATGCTTTAAACAAATCCTGGATGAAATTGTGGTTAATCCACAAACCCAATTAGAGCAAATTGAAATATTAGATAAAGAGGAAAAAGAGCTTTTACTACATCAATTCAATAATACTACTTCGGAATTCTCAAGGGAAAAGACGATGATAGATTTATTTGAAGAACAGGTCGAAAAATCACCACAAAATGTGGCTTTAGTTTTCGAGGGTAAGCAATTGACTTACCAGCAATTGAATGAAAAAGCGAACCAAATTGGACATTACCTGATTGCTAATTATCACTTAGAATCTGATCATGTTGTCGGGCTTCAACTTGAACGTAGTGATTGGATGATTATAGCGATCCTGGGTGTGATGAAAGCTGGTGCTGCCTATATTCCAATTGCTCTTGACATTCCACAAAACAGGGTCGAATATATGTTGCAGGATAGTGACGCATGTATACTTTTAACTGATCATGCAACTGTTGAGACTGCTCGCCTATATGAGGATATAATGCCTGTATTGGAAGTCGAAAAAATAACACATTCAATTACGTCGAATACAATTACCAATGCAACTAGCAGAAACTTAGCTTATGTAATTTATACATCAGGATCTACAGGGAAACCTAAAGGTGTAATGATTGAGCACCAATCCGTGCACAATTTTATCAAGAGTCATCATGACAATGTATTCAGTCGATATAATTCTATCTTAAAGATGGGATTAGTTGCTTCGTATAGTTTTGATGCTTCTGTTCAACTTTTATTTGGCAGCCTTATCTATGGACATTGTCTTTATGTGATTCCGGAACACCTTAAAAGGGATGGTAGATTATTCAGTACATTTTTAAATGAAAATTGTATAGACATTATAGACTGTACACCTAGTCTATTGTCCATTTTGGTAAAGGGAACTTCTCAACATATAGGAGAAATTGCTTTAAAGCATTTAATCGTCGGGGGAGAATTATTCACAAGAAAATTAGCACAGGATTTTTATGCGAATCCGATATATGCTGACACAAAATTGAGTAACGTATATGGTCCTACTGAAGCGACAATCAATGTTACAATTTGTGATGTAGAGAATTCTATATTAGAGACAGATAAGAACATTTCTATAGGCAAACCTCTGTCTAATTGTACTATATATATCCTTGATAAGCATCAAAATTTACTTCCTTTGGGTGTTCCTGGAGAGCTACACATCGGAGGCATATGCTTAGCTCGAGGATATATCAACAATGAAGCACTCACGGAAGAAAAATTCATTGCTCACCCATTTATAGAAGGAGAACGTCTGTATAAGACCGGAGACCTGGCGCGCTGGTTACTTGATGGCAATTTAGAATTTTTAGGTAGAATTGACTACCAATTAAAAATCAGGGGATATCGAATAGAAGCGAGGGAGATAGAGGGAGCATTATTGCTTCATCCAACCATTCAGGAATGTGTGGTGATCGGTCAGGAACTGGAGAATGGTAAGGAGCTTGTAGCTTATCTGGTCACTAAATCCGGAGATGAATTGGATGTAAAGACCCTGCGCAATTATTTAAGCAAAAGTTTGCCTGAATATATGATTCCGGCCTACTTCGTTGCATTAGAAAATCTTCCTTTAACGGCCAGCGGCAAAGTGAATCGCAAGGCATTACCAAAACCCGATGGATTAAGTATTGCTACAGGGGCGGACTATGTTGCTCCCCAATCTAAAATGGAAACCATTGTAGCAGAAGTATGGAAAGATGTACTTCGCCAACAATCAATAAGTATACACGACAACTTCTTCCATATCGGAGGAGATTCAATAAAGGCCATTCAAATTAGTGGTCGACTGGGAGCAAAGGGATGGTCCATGTCAGTCAGGGATTTATTTGCAAATCCGACTATAGCAGGACTGGCACCAAAAATCATCGCTCAGAAACATGATTATCCTCAAGGAATTGAGCATGGAGAAGTCCCATTGACGTCTATTCAAAAATGGTTTTTTACGCGGGATTTGATTAACCCACATCATTTTAATCAGTCTGTTATTTTATCAAGCCGAGAACAACTTGATGAAGCAGTCTTGCAGGAAAGTTTACAAAAACTGTTGGAGCATCACGATATGTTACGTTCCTATTATGAGCATAGAGAAGGGGAATACACGCAACACATTGCAGCTTCAATAGAGTTGGATTTTCAAATAGTATTATTAGAAAAAGGACAGAATGAAGCTGATGAAATAACCCGAATAAGTTCTGAAGCACAAGCATCTTTTAATTTAGAAAAGGCTCCATTAGTAAGGGCAATCTTATTTCAAAAAGAGAGCAGTAGTGAACTTTTTATCGTAATCCATCACCTTGTGGTTGACGGAATTTCATGGCGTATACTTATTGAGGATTTAACCCAGGCATACAGTCAGGGTATGAGTGGAAATGCCATTCGTCTGGCTCCGAAGACAGCACCATATTCATGGTGGGCTGATAAAGTCACAGCATATGCCCAAAGTGAAATGGGCATGTTGCAATATGAATATTGGGCTGAACTAGTATCCAAGCCGGTATCCACATTGCAACTAGATCACCCTGATCAACCGAATAGGAGCGGGGACGTGGCTTCTGTAAACATGAGGCTGGATAAGGAGACAACGCAGGCATTATTACAACAGACAAATCAGGCCTATAATACAGAAATCAATGATGTATTATTAACAGCTCTAAGCAGATCATTAAAAGAATCTTTTAGTGGAAAGACCTGGCAGGTTACGCTAGAAGGGCATGGTAGAGAAGAGGTATTTGATATAGATATTAGCAGAACAGTTGGTTGGTATACTTCTATGTTTCCAATTGTCCTGGATTATGAAGAAACACCAGGTTTACATCTTCAAATGACTAAAGAGAACCTTCATCGTATTCCGGATAAGGGAATCGGATACGGACTCTTAAAGCATTTGAGCAATCAACAATTTTCTGAAGAAGAAAATAATGAGATCATATTTAATTATTTAGGTGCTTTTGATCAGGCAGAAAATGAGGCAATATTTAAAATTGCAGAAAGTAATACAGGAGCAAATATCAGTGCAGCCAATAACCGACAATATGAATTAGATGTATCGTGCGTAATCAATGATGAGGAGTTGGAGGTGTTGATTTCTTATGGCAGCCGAAGAATAGAAAAGGCAAGAATGGAATCATTCATTGGTGCTTTTGAAAAAGCGTTGCTAGAGATCATTGATCATTGTACTAATCGTAAAGAAAACCGACGAACCCCAAGTGATTTTACAGGTTGTGAATTAAGTCTCAAGGAATATGACGACTTATTGTCTAAGCATAATTTGAAAGCGGGACAGATAGAAGATATTTATCC
>JAJCYJ010000868.1 GCA_029262975.1 Saprospiraceae bacterium | reverse complement strand
AAAGTGGCTAAAGCCGGTTTAACCTAACGCCCTGTATCAATTATGTACTTAGCCCTGGAATTCTATGTTCCGGCCTTAGCTTCAACTTATTTAATTCCTTAAATTTATGATTTTCAATAATAATTGTAAGATATGAGCCCGAGTATGATGCAAGATCTCATTTTCTAAGAGATTGCTGCATGCAAGAGACAATCCCTAATCAATCAAAATCATATGTTTTCTAAGTGACACATCCTTGTAATTCAGTTGATAGTAGATAACACCGGATTGACCCAAATCTTCTTCATAGATTATAACTTCATTATCACCACTTTCAAATCGTTCATCTACGCTATATAAGAGACGTCCTGCTATATCATAGAACGAAAGATTAGCTTCACCGGACTCCGGTAAATAGAATTTAATCGTTGTAAACTGTTCAAATGGGTTAGGCTCGTTTTGTAAGAGTATCGCTTTATCAACTGCCATTTCAGGTTGGTTGAAAGTCAGCGAAACATCAAATTCAGATCCATCGGTATTGTAAGCCAATGCTCGCGTAATGTTAGAATTTAACTGTACAGCATCCCTCAAATGGCCCGCATGATCCGCTATAAATTTAAATTGAAATAAATTTTCCTTATTTTTTACTTCATCACCAAACCAAACGAACGTCAGCTGTTCTGATGAAAGAACACCAACATTTTGAGCACTCACGGGCAAGAGACCCGGGGTGGCTTCTAAAAAGGTTAAGCCATTTAAACTAATTGTAAATTGTAATGCCTTTAAGTCAAAATTCTCGGGACTAGCAATTGATAGAATCACTTCATCCCCTCTTTCATAATTCAAATTATCTGTCTCTAAATTAAGCACGACTGAAGTTCTTTTCTCAGCCAGTAAGGCATTAGATAAAACTGAACCATTGACATCACCGATTTTAACTCCTATCATATCCATGTTCATCATATGTTCAGATAGATTATTGATGAATAGTCCATCAATAAAAGGCCATGGAGAAAAAGGATTGACAAACTTGTTATGAGCATCTATAAATCTCCAGCTGGTGTTATTAGAAAAGCCATGACTCAATCCCAGCAATAATCGCCTCAATTGTATAAGATCCAAAGAGCTGATTCTCTCATCGTTATTAACGTCAGCAGCGACAAGATCAAAAGGGTCTTCTAACATTCGTATACCTAAGATGTGCTGCTGTATAAGCACCAAATCTATACTTGTTATCCCACTGAGATAATTTTCTTCTTTTGATGCCTGCAATTCATAATTCTGATACATCGGTAAATTAGAAAAAGCATACGTTCCTGATGTGGAAGTCTTCATTTCACGGCCAGTGTTAGTGACTACATTCACTTCGTCAATCATGTCACCGAATTTCGTCCTAATAGCCCCACCAACTGTCGCGGAAGCGCCCGAATTCACATCCCCGCAAGCATCAGAATTGTCTTCAATGTTCAAAGTGATATTACAGAAATCAACATTGCCGGCCTTATCTATTGCGTATAATTCTGTTTCAATTACCTGGCTTACACCATCCTGAAGATCAGTGCATGTAAATTCTAAGGCTGGTGTATAAACGCCATTGGCATCTTTAAACATAAGTGTCACCTCACTGCAATTATCAAAGCTGCCTCTGTCATAATCTTTTGCCCATATCACAACCGAACCGGAATTGTTCAAAACAGCCGTACTCAAATCCTCAATGCAAATAGGAGTAGGTTGCTTCATATCCTGATACAATACTTCAGTCCTTGCCGAAGCACTATTCCCACATCCATCTGTCAAATTCCAAACAATTGTTCGTTTGTCATAGGCAAATGAAGTACCCGAAGAAACTTCTACTGTATCTCCATATTTAGAGATCGGACCCTCAATTACTGTACCGGAACTATCGATGATATAGATGGTCCACTTCAGCGAACTATTAGTTAAAATAGTTGATTGGCATGCATCCGAAGCAGAAGCCGTAACTATCATGTCTCCTGTACAATTATCAAATGAATCTCCCTTGCTGCCGGCACCATTTAGTATTAGTACTTCCGTCGTCATCGCAACTTCTATAACAGGTGGCGTATTATCGATTACCTTGATGACCTGATCGAAAGTATAATACCCGTCCCTATCTACTTGTCCATTGTGGTATCGGAAATATATGTCATCAGCAACTGCACTTACTTTGTCACAAAGCGTGTCACAGACAGATCCTTTGAGCCATTCATCATCCACAACTTGAAATTCTTCAAAAAGATCATGGTCTTCGTCCAGATCAGACTCGTTGGCTTTATAAGTACACCAATCGATTACCGTCCAATGCCTGATGATCTTTTTACATGCATCACTAGCTAAAGATTCTTCATCTTCAAATGTAGCGCCGACTAATGTGCAATTAGAAAGACACCATGATGGTTCTCCAGTACCCGTATCTTGTGAGCATTCAAAAGATGTACCCATAGGGATGTCTTCCACATACTCTACAATACCCAAATCTCCTTCTTCATTAATTTCTTCACACTCGCGTCTTATCCCTTCAACAGTGGAATTGTCAAAATGCTTAGGCCATTTTATTTGCAATGGATCGAATGTGTTGTTAGCCGCTATATAAATATTTTGAATACAGACTACTTCATTATCATAAGACCAAGCCCTGGCAATAACACCAACACCACAAGCATCTGTAGCACCACTGTCCTGATAAGTCAATTCGCCACTGATACAAATGGCATCATACACTATAGGATATCCAATTACATCGGGATCGATTAAATCACCACATTGCACATATGCATCTGTACATTCGATAATCGGAGTACTCTTATCTTCAACGGTCACCACTGTCCAACTCACAGCATCCGGCGAATTATCGGACCTATCCGAAACCACTAATGCCACCTTATTATTTCCAATATCTTCACAACAAAACTTTACATAATCTTTGCAGATCACGTAGGATATATCCTCAATTATATCTTCCTTATCAACCCTGATTTTATAACGGAATATACCGTCCGGCACACATTGGGATGAGGCATACATCAGGTGTCCTTCTTTATTTCTGAGATGAATGCCTTCGCGAATGATTGGATTGTTCAATTCTTCGTCCAGCAAGACACATGTTACAACTTGGTTACAATTTGAATCATGGCTTCCCTGGTCGATGTCTTCATTGTATACCTTAGCCACTCCTTGCTCGGTAATAGGATCTTTAGAAAGAGAAACAAACAATTGATCTGTGGCAATCGCGACAGGTGCTACCCCATCTACAATGTCAAGTTTGAATGTTCTTATTCGTTCATTACCGCATGCATCTGTTACAATTAATGAGACCTGAACAGGACTATCATAGATGGATAGATTAGTGATGAACGCATTGTCTTCTATTATCCCTCCGCTAGATTTCCATAACGCCGTAAAGTCTGAACATTTATCTTCCATTTTCGGTGTCGGCAATTTATAACTTGCGAGACAAGTCCACGGTGCTATAGATACTTTTCGATCTATTAATGTATCCACCAAAGGCGCTTCGATGTCGGTGATATGTATCCATTGTGTGAACGATTTCAAATCTCCTTTACACCAATTCAATACAGTCCATGTTCGCAATATTTTAGTGTCGGGACCGAGACATCCATCAAAAGTTACATCATCATATTTAGCGGTTAAATTACAACCAAGGACACCATCTAAAATTGGAATAATTTTTCTTGTAGAATCGAATTTATAATAGGATGTATCTTTCGTATATTTAACAATTACATCGGCCATAATCCAGGATCCATCAGCTAATCGTATGCTCTTTACAGCCAAGCTATCTTTTTGTAAGACATCCTTGGCTAGCGTAGAATCTATCACCAATCCTTTATCTATAAATGGGTAAGCCATCGTATCGTGTAAGATTATGGCAATAAGTCCCGGGACTGGGTATCCATCCAATTTATTACAATTAATCTGCACGACGGTATCAGGAAATGTATTGCCATATGGACTATTTATCATGTTCAGGTCCACTGCATTTTTAATAATTGTATCCGTTTGTAACAGAACCTCCTGAACAATACCGTCAATATCAATCTTACCTGTTATTTTTCTAATTGTTGTCAATTCATCACATATATCCCCCTGCTCAGTAGTAATTTCATTCAAGTCTGTAACCTGGCTAAAACATGCTTTATCAAGAACTTGCGTTTGATATTCCTCCAGAGTCAGTAGCTCAGGTATGGATTCACCACACATGATCTCCTTTTTCGAGACCGTTGGGCCAGGCACTGTTTTGTTTTCCAATGTTGCCTCTCCCCAGCAATAAACTCCGTTACATAAATCATAAGCACGATACTTTAATTTCTGACCTATATGGATATCATCGAGAATGGCACCTAGATAATTACCATCTTCATCATAGAGTTCTATCCCCAATAAAGCGGTGCTGAGTCCTATGGAAGCATCGACAACAGCCTGACACGTTATAGGATCTATGACAATATTAAGGCGTGCCCCACAACTCACAGATTCGCAATTACCAAATGGGGCGGCATCCGTATCTGTGACAGTGACTATTGTACCTCCAAAATCTCCATCCGCCTCTACGAAAATTTGATTTGGATTTGGTAAGGCAATGAAGAATGAAGCTGAGAATCTTATAACTACATATTCCTGGGGCAAGAGCACACCTGTATTACAGATAGTAAGATGCACATTCATTTCTCCATCAAACGAAGGATCCATATCAGGATCAGTAGAAGCAGTACTTTCCACGACTTCCGGAATCATTAATACTTCGCCAAATCGATTACCAAGTACATCTCTTAGTGGGTCAGACAAACAAATATTACTTATCGCAGAATTACCTTTATTGCGTACGACAATTTCAAAAGTCACATTGAACTTTCCGGGTTCGCCACCAGCAATAACTGCCACAATTCCTTTCCGAACGTCTATTAGTGGAATGACTACAACTGTTGGATCATTTATTCCCCCTACCCCATTATCACCCATTGGGTCTGATCCACTATCTGACAGATCCTGGGTAGTGCCGATTTCCATACCGGTCTCAGGATTTATCAGGGGCTCACCAAGAGGACTCACAGGTCCACCTTCAGCTGTCGCCTGATTCACTACAGGGGGAGGTAATTGACTGAAAACATCAGGATTAATTTCAACCTGAAGTAGGACTTCAAATATATCTTCAGGCGCCAGTTTCCCATCTACACCGCTGAACAAATTGGTCTCTGTTATTCCATCATATACTGACGAGGCAGACGGTAAAGAATCACCTACAATAGGATTTATTGTAATACTGATGTCCTGATCAATTGGATTTGCGGCTGGAAGAAAAGTTAGAGGGTCAAATAAGCTCAGTTGATCGAGGTATGTATTTCCAGTGTTTTCCACGGCAAATCTAAATATCAGACGTGCATCTTCATTTGGCAAGTTGATCACCTCTACGAGTGATTTGGAGACCCTAATTTCTGGAAAGGAAGGAAATGGAGTGGGATCATTTTCTGTGCCCTGGTCCATATCAGCAAATGGATTATTTCCTTTTGGATTACTTCCCGAATCGGAAAGGTCGGTTACCGTAGCACCGAGTTTTGTTCCATCACCAGAAGCAAAAGCCTGGTTCATTAGTGGGAATGGAGAACCGGGCGCATTCGGATCGGCCATGACTTCCACCTGAACTATGATCGAATCTCCGGGAGCAAGTTTTGGTAAGATCGAAAAGAAAGTATTGTTTGTCCCGCCATCATATCCAGTATTAATACTTGCGGGCACAACGGCTTGCTGAGAAATGATGACAGGATCTCCCTCAACATTTATAAAGGCATTGCCCAATTGACTACTTAAATCATCGCTCAATTGTACGTCACAAAGCGTATCATTCCCAATATTTTGAATGATCAATTCATATGTGACATCAACATTACCAGTATCCAATGGAGTAGTGGCAGGATCTTCAATATTCACTATTCGTTTAGCAGCTCCTATGCATGTAACATAGAAACAAGCCGAAGAAGATGTCGAATTACCACAAATATCGCTGGCCATGAATGTAACGCAGATAGGACCATTGGTAAAGCATGGATCTATTGCCGGAAAGGCAGGAATCGTTGACCAAATAATATCACTACAATTATCCATTGCCGTCATACCGGCATGATTAGCTATCCATTGATCAAATAAAACCTGGAAATCATCATCACAGCTTACCACTAAATCTGAAGGAGGTACGATGGTCGGAGCGATATTATCAACGATCTTTATAAGTTGTGTACACTCCTGGAAGTTTCCACATACATCTGTAGCTCTATATATCCTGCTGATCACAAGTGTATCTCCTGGGCATCCAGAACCTTCTGTAAAATCTCCCTCATGGGTTACCGTCACAGAACTGCAATTATCAAAGGCAGTAATTGCTGCTATATTGACAGCAGGTGCCGCACTGGTATTGCAACCAATTATAATTATATCGGCAAGACAAGCAATGGTTGGTTTCGTAGTATCAATTACTGTTATTAATTGAGTGTGTGTCGTATTATTATTAGCACAATCTGTCGTAGTCCAGGTCCGGGTAATAGAATATTCAAATGGACATGCATCAAGATCCCCTTCTATGACCTCGGTATAGATGACGGGTAAAGCGCCCTGGCATTCATCATTCGATATTACGTTGAGTGGAGCGAAAATAGGATCCTCACAGCTAAGTGTTATGTCCGAAGGCATCTCGCTCAAAGCAGGAGGCGTTGTATCATTGATGATATAAGTATAAGAATAGGAACCGATATTATTGCTGCAATCTTCATACTCCCAGGAATAAACCCTGGTTCCTGAACCCGGACAATTAGAAAGCCCTCCAAGCACAGGCCCTATTGGAGCCACAGAGGAACCACAATTGTCTATTATTGTAGCAGGAATTGATGGTGGAATTGCTTCTGAAATACAACTCACTACCTGGACAATGCTTACTGGAGCCGCTGGTTGTGTATCGTCTATAATTGTATAGGTAAATGTAAAAGTGTCCCGGTTATTAGAGCAATCAATATATTCCCAGGAATAGGCTTTCTTCCCATTTCCATCACAGATGGGATCCGCAGATAAGAATGGTCCTATTGCAGAAAGTGTAGATCCACAATTATCCGTAATGTCTGCTGGCGTAGGAGGTTCTATGGCATCTCCCAAACATTGGACTGTCAAAGATTCATCTGACGGAGCAACAGGAGCTACGTTATCAGCAATAAAATAGGTAAAAGTCCAATCAACAAAACTTCCTGTACAATCTGTGTATCTGAAAGTATACATTTTCGAACCACTTCCATCACAGGTTGGGTTCGGAGATGAGGATACAAATTGAGGTACTACTATGTTGCCGCAGCCGTCCAAAATATTCGAAGGAGGTTGAGGTAGAACAGCATTGGCTAAACAGGTTACATTGGCAGATTGCTCTGGTGGAGCAGTTAGTGTAAAGCTGTTCGATATAATGAACCGTCTGTTACATTGGGCGACTCTTCCGCATACATCGGTCACTAAATATCTGTATGTATAAACGGCACCATCACAATTTGCTACACCTGAAATAGTGGGTCCGGAAATAAAAACAACATACGAAAGATCACACGACGTTATAACTGTGACATCAGATTCTGCAACTGATATATCTGAAGCACATGTCACAGTTGTATCCGGAGGGCAAATAATCATAGGTCCAGGGTTCTCCAAGACAAATCTCCTTTCGCAACTGGCAGTTCGCCCACATGCATCCGTTATCGTGTATGTATAAGTATATGACGTGAAAAAGCACCCTTCTAACCCATCAATCACCGGTGCACTTATTGAAATATCATAATCCATTCCACATGATGTCGTTACTATTGCATCGGTCGGGTCATTGGAAATATCATCCGGGCACGTGACAAACATTACATCGGGGCATGTAATGGTCGGGCCATCATTAATAATTGTAAAAGTTTGAATACAAGAATCTGACCTTCCACATTCATCGATAATCGTGTATGTATATCTATAGGTCGTACCATCACAATCTGGTGTGCCCGTTATAACTGGATCCGATATAGTGGTTTCAGATTCGAGATCACAACCTACCGTGGTTATGGCATCAAAAGGTGAAATTAGAATATTGGCTGCACATGAAACAAATCCACCTGGAGGGCATGTAATTGTAGGCCCCAAATTAGAAATTGTAAATACTTGCGTACAACTCGCAGTTCTGCCAATCTCATCTGTTACGGTATAGAAAATCTCGTAAATGGCGTCATTACATCCATCCTGACCAAATGTCTTAGTGACAGGCGATGCAACTACTGTAAAATCAAGATTACAACTCACCGTAATTGCAGGTGTCCCCGCTACTATTTCAGAAAGGCATGTCACAGTTTGATCTCCCGGGCAAGAAATTGTAGGTCCGGTATTAGAAAGTGTAAAAGTCTGCGTGCAAGTAGCGCTTCTCCCGCAGTTGTCAACAACTGTATAGACTATCTCGTATATGGCACCATTACCATTTGCTACACCACTGACAAGTTGTGGATCGGTAGAACTAAAAGTTGTGCTAATCCCACAGGATGAGGTTACACTAGGTGTGCCTGCAAATATATCTGATTCACATGTGACAACCCGGTCTCCTGGACAAGTAATTGTAGGTCCTGCATTCACTACGGTAAACGTCTGTACGCAACTGTCTGAGCGACCGCATACATCACTTACATAATACACGAGCTCATATATGGCACCGTCACAATTAGCAAGTCCACTGATTAATACAGGCGCAGAATTAGTTACAGGCTGAGCCAAATTACAGCTTGAAGTGACTGTAGCATTCCCTGGTCCTATATCAGCTTCACATGTGACAATCTGATCTGATGGACAAGTAATGACCGGCCCAGTATTGGAAATTGTAAAAGTCTGTATACAGGTGGCTATTCTTCCACAAGTATCTGTGACCATGTAATTAATAGAATAAATGGCACCGTCACAATTCTCCATACCACTTACCAAAGTTGGACCAACTATCACTAAGGATGTTGTCAATCCGCAACTTGTAGTTACGCTTGGTGTACCTACAACTATCTCTTCTTTACAAGTCACAATTTGATCGGCCTGACAAGTAATAGTCGGGCCAGAATTAGAAATTGTAAATACTTGCTTGCAACTATCTTGTCGTCCACAGTTATCCGTAACCGTGTAGATGATTTCATAAGTGGCGCCATCACAGTCAGCCATTCCACTCGTCAAAGTGGGTCCGGAGGTTGTCAACGATCCTCCCACTCCACAATCAGTCGTGAACAATGGAGTGCTAACAATTATGTCTGAAGAACAAGGGACTATTCCATTTGCCGGACAGGTGATAACTGGCCCGGAATTAGAAACTGTAAATGTTTGCGTGCAAGTATTCGCACGACCACATGCATCTGTTACCGTGTACACTATTTCATATATGGCACCATCACAATCTGCAGTACCACTTACGAGAGTAGGACCTGAATTTGTAATCGTTAGACTTCCATTACAATCAGATGATACAGTCGGGGTACCTGCGGTAATATCCGACAAACAACTGACTACCTCATTTGAAGGACAAGTGATATCAGGCCCACTGTTTACAATTGTAAATAATTGTGAGCAACTATCTTTACGTCCAAAATCATCAGTTGCAATATATAGGACTTCGTATACAGCTCCGTTACAATCTGACATCCCTGATATCAGAGTTGGCCCGGTCGTAGTGGTCATTTGATTCACGCCACAGCTTGTTATTACAACTGCAACACCAGACAAAATATCAGATGCACATGTTATATTTTGATCTGACGGACATATTATCGATGGCCCTGAATTTGAAATTGTAAATGTCTGTGTACAACTATTCATTCGGCCGCATTCGTCCGTTACTGTGTACACTATTTCATATTTCGCTCCATCTTGATTTGGAGACCCACTTACCAATGTCGGACCTGTTGAAGATACTGTGCTTCCCAAACCGCAACTTGTACTTGTAGTTGGTGTGCCAGGCATTATAAAACTTTCGCAACCTACTGTTATATCTGCAGGACAAGAAATCGTCGGACCTGAATTTGAAATTGTAAATATCTGGGTACAACTATCAACTTGCCCACAATCGTCAGTTACTATATAGACTATCTCATAAGTGGCGCCATCACAATCAGCACTACCACTGGTCAACGTCGGGCCAGAAGTTGTAATTGTACTGCCTATATTACAGCTCGTAACTACAGTAGGTGTACCTTCCATAACGTCGGAAGAACACATTACAATTTCATCGGATGGGCAAGTTATTACGGGTGCTGCATTTGAAATTGTAAAGGTTTGAATACAACTGTCCTTTCGATTAAATTCATCCGTACTAATATAAAGTATTTCATAAGTGGCACCATCACAGTCAGCCATTCCTGATTTAAATACTGGGCCTACGGTTGTAACAGTTTGTTCAATCCCACAACTTGTTGTGACAATGGGGTTCCCTTCTACTATGTCCGTTGCACAAGAGACAATCATATCTGCGGGACAAGTTATAACGGGACCTGAATTTGAAATAGTAAAAGTCTGAGTACAGCTATCTACCCGACCGCAAACATCCGTAATAGAATAAACAATTTCATACTTGGAGCCATCACCATTTACAAGGCCCATGACTAAGACAGGATCCGATGCTGTTACGTTACTGCCTAAGCTACAACTTGTAGTTACAGAAGGTGTGCCTGCCATTATCATGTCTTCACAACCCACTACCATATCAGCTGGACACGTGATCGTCGGACCATCATTTGAAATTGTAAAAGTTTGAGTACAACTGTCTTTTCCTCCACAAATATCTGAGACAGTATATACAATCTCATAAATGGCGCCATCGCAGTCGGCCATTCCACTTATGAGTTTAGGTCCCGAATTTGTAATTGTAACACCTAGTCCACATTGGGTTGTTACGGATGGTGTTCCAGCGGTTATATCCGCACTACATGAGACAATTTGGTCCGAAGGACATGTAATGACCGCATTGTCTCCAGTCACCGTAATAGTCTGAGTATAAGTATCTGTAAAACCACAATCATCTGTAGCCGTCCAGGTGCGTGTATAGGTTCCGGCTGTGCCACCACATAAGGTCATACCCGTTCTGTCTTCAACCGGTCCGGTAACTGCAGTTGCACCGCCACAGCTACCAGTTGCTGTTGGGCCGCCATTATTAGTTAAAGCACCTCCATCACAAGCAATTGTCTCATTGCCAGGCTGACTGGCAAATGTGATCGTTCCATCATCCCCTGTTACTGTAATTGTCTGAACATATGTGTCCATAAGTCCGCAATCATCTGTGGCTGTCCAGGTACGAGTATATGTTCCGGCTGTACCCCCACATAAGGTCATTCCGGTTCTATCTTCTACAGGGCCAGTCACCGAAGATGCACCGCCACAACTA
>JAJCYJ010000867.1 GCA_029262975.1 Saprospiraceae bacterium | reverse complement strand
TTCAAACCTGGCGTCCATCTCGGCGAGTTGTTTCGTAATATTCTGATCTAATAAACTATCTTTTACAGCGCTAAAAGCTTCATAATGCTCAAGTGCTCTTTGATATTCTCCGATACTCTTATAACTATCAGCCAGGATTTTTAATGACTCTTCTATTTCCGGGAGCAATAGTTCAGATCTTCCTTTTTGAAGAGCAGATTCAGCAGATCGGATAGCTAACGATGGTCGACCTTTCAGATAGTAATGATTGGCAATTTTATTTTCAGTTATCACAACCTCTTTCATGTGCCCTAATTCTTTTCGGATTTGTAATGATTGTTCAAATTCACTTAATGCTTTATCAAGTTGACCCAATCGAGTCAGGGCATTTCCTCTGTTTTCATGGATAAAGCCTATTGTATATTCATAGTCGATACTATCGGCAATCATCTCAGCACTATCATAATGGAGCAATGCTTCATCATAATTTTCTTGTTCACTTAATATATTTCCAATATTAAGAAGACACGTGGAAATTCCCTCCTTGTTATCTGTTGATCTATATATCTGTAATGCTTCCTTTTGATCCTCTATAGCTCTATTATGCTGGTTTATCAATTTGAATAATGATGCACGAGCACTTATGGTAGTCGCCAGACTGTTTTGTCTTCCAAGCAGTCGATCAAATTCAATGCATTGAGTGTAATAATTCATGCTTTGTGCATAATCTCCCATATTCTCGCATACAACTGCCAGTTGGTATAGCACATTGGTCAATTGTACCGTATCTTTATTTTCCAAAAAATGCTCATAGTATTTTTTGAAGAAATTCAGACTTTGGGGATTCTTTCCCTGGTTTTTGTATGCTGTTCCGTAATAATAATAAGAAGAAAGCCTACCCTTCTCATGGTCAACTGCTACAGATAATTCCCAAAGGCTATCGGTAAGTCTGAGCGCTTCTTCAATGTCATTTCGAGTCTTTGGCCATATGACCTGACCATAGATTTTAAATTTTAAACTATCAGAGATATCCTGATCTAATAATTGTTCGAGGCTATCTAATTGGTCAATTTGTGCATCTGCCAGGTTAGGCAAGATGACACACAATTTTATTAATAAATATATAAGTCCTTTTGATTTCATAATTGATATCATTTGACTTGAAATGGGTGCCAATAATTTGTGATAATAGTGGCACACACTTTTCAGTATTAGATCATGTTCTCACGTGGCTTCTGTTTTGACTAAAATACGAAAGTTGTTTAAGAATAGTAAGTCCTTTTGGACTATTTGGGTATTCAATTATTCATTTGGACATTCACCGGTACTCTTTTTTATTGATAAATCGATAAATTTTTCTAATTCCCCAAGATCCGATTGTAATCTTTTTGCCATCTCCATTTCAGTTTCAACATAGGTTGCGTCCTTGCGATACACAAGAATCAGGGGCGTCTTTTCAGAACTTAGGGTCTTTTTATTTGGTGTTTTTCTGATTTTCGAATTCATCTTTCCGGGTTTAATGATTCAGAATTCGTATAATGTTTTTGTGTCGTATTGTATTCTAAAAGGGAAGCTACTTTTGTTTTCAAAGTTGAGATTTCAAAATGATGTGTTTTAATTGCTTCGATCAATAGGGCGACCACTTCTTGATAGCGTACGCCCATATATCCATCACTTTGATTGGTAAAAACTAATTCAGGAACAACTTCATTAACTTCCTGTGCTATAAGTCCGATCCTTTTTTCTTTTTGCTCATCTCTTTTCCATTGATAGGAGACTCCTCGTAACGCCAGTACTTTATTCAGTGAATTTTCTAAATCAGAAATATTTTCTTTTAACCGACGGTCAGAAGTTGATGTCGTAAGTGTTCCATTAGGGGTAATATTAAGGCTACTATTGAATATACCAGAACCTACAGATCTGATCCGCGCGTTTCCATTGACATCCAACTTTTCAGTCGGCGACAGGATGTCTATACCGATGTTTCCGTTATTTCCTTCGATGTGCATTGTAAGTATTTCTGAACCGCGATCACCACGATAAAATTCTACGTCGTTATTAGCAGTATTGCCTTTTAATAATAATCGGGTAGCTTGTAATCCATTAGAATCTTGTGTTGTTAACTCCATGCTACTACCTCCGCCGAGTTGGTTTTGGGTGATACCAACGGGATTCATGGCGTCCCGCTCCAACATCATCAATGCTATAGTAGGGCTATCAACACCGATACCTACATGAACGGCATCTTCTTCTACTCCTCCAATTATGGCACAGTTACTACAATTTGCCTTAGCGTTGTAACCTAAAGCAATGGCGCTTTCCAATGTATCATAATGTGAAACAGGACCACTCGAAGCTCCTATGAAAGTATTATAATTACCAAACAATGCGACACTACCTGCCTCATCACCAAAAAATGAATTAAAGCTGCCATTTTTATTATTAAATCCTGCTGAATCTCCAAGAAAGCTATTACTAGATCCGCCTATATTGTTGTGACCTGCTCTAGAACCGATCAAAACGTTTAAAATTCCGGAATCATTAAACGCACCGGATAGCGAACCTACAAATGTGTTGTCCCCACCTTCAGTGGTATTTCTTCCGGCCTTATAGCCGATAAAAGTATTATCGGTCGCACTAACATTCAATTGCCCCGAACGGGAACCAATAAATGTATTATTGCCGTTAGCAATCGAATCATAATTTAATCCAGCTAGAGTACCGATAAATAAAGAGGTATTATCATTGATTTGATGAATATCGATATTCCCCCTGATTTTTACATTCCCTTCTACATCAAGATGATTACTCTGAGAATGTACTGTATTGAAGGAAAAAATCATCATTATTAAAGAGACTATAATTTTAAGATTTCTCATTTTAATTCATTTTAAAAACATTAAGAAAGTATGTTGCGTCATAAGACACTTGACAGGAGTCAATGTAAATTCAATCTATAGACTTACCTTTTGATTGGAATTTTGGGTTCATTATAGCCTCTAACTGAATTTTTATTGTTGCTATATCTGATTGTAGATTTAGGATAACCTCTTCTTGATCTTCTAATTTTGATAAATGTTGTTCTGCATTCCGTTTATATTCACCTAGTAATCCGTTCAATTCTTTATTTGCCTCAACTAAGATTGGAATAAAGCCGATGTAATTAACTGACAACATACCATCATCTTTTTTTCTGACGAGTTCCGGAAACACTTTTTGAACTTCCTGTGCGATTAGTCCAATATTAGAATCATCATGCTCGTGGTCGCATTTCCAATTATAAGAATATGCGAATATTTGAGATAGTCGCGGGCTTACTTCTGTAAATCTATGGATGTTCTTTTTTAATCTTACATCACTATTTTGGGTCAGGTTTCCTCCAATGTTCAGATCACCATTGGCAAACAATTCAAATTCGGCAGCAGCATCATCAATATAATTAATCAGATATCTAGCAGCAACAGCGCTGGTGTCATCAGCTGAACGCACCTGTATCGCCCAATAATTAGAATCCACATTATTATTCAAATAATGGACCCGGGAAAACCCATCATCATTTTGATATAATTGTAAAGTGGGATGTGTGGCGGTACTCAAATCCCGTACTTCTAATCTTGCAGTCGGAAATGTATGATTTAAGGCCATATCTCCATTCTTCATTATTGAAAGTGCATTAGATCGCTCAGAAACCGAAGTGCCATTTCCAATTACAAATAAATGATCATCTGATTCCCAGGCTGTTTGATTGGTATTAGTCAGCGTGTCATTAAATCTGCCTAGCACAGTTTCATTTAGAGACAAAGCCATATTCAAATTCCCCCATGAGGTTGAATTATCTCCTTTAGAATGATTAGATAATCCCCACGAGGTGCCATTATCACCAGTTGCCATCGTAGAAACACCCCATGCTGTCGAATGCTCACCCGAAGCAGTTGTTGTCTCACCCCATGCTGTGGACTCTATGCCCGACGAAGAAGTGCGATCCCCCCATGCTGTGCCCAATGTATTATTGGCTGTGGCATTTCCCCATGCCGTGGATGAAAACCCGGATGCTATGGCTCCAGCACCCCAGGCAGTAGCATTCACATTAGAAGCAGTCGTGATATCACCCCAGGCTGTTGCATTGAATCCTGATGCTTCCGTATTATCTCCCCATGCCGTTGACTTTGACCCTAAAGCTAAAGCACCCAGTCCCCAGGCGGTAGCATTACTTTTAGTGGCAACAGTGTTTTGCCCCCAGGATGTTGCATTCTTGCCAGAGGCTGAAGATCCCTCGCCCCAGGCGGTAGCTGTTGTATCAGAAGCGGTAGTAAAACTACCCCAGGCAGTTGCCGCTTTCTTTGATGCAGCAGCACCGTGCCCCCAGGCCGTAGTCGTAGGTCCGGATGCTGATGATACTTCACCCCAGGCGTTGGCATCATCACCCCCAGCATTTGTTTCAAATCCATGAGCAGTTGATCGAGCGCCAGATGCGACACTACTACTGCCCCATGATGTCGCTCGATCTCCTGAAGCAATTGATGAAGTACCCCAGGCAGTCGCGGCAATGCCACTTGCCATCCCACCATTGCCCCAAGCCGTAGCTTCATTTCCGTTTGCTGACGCTCCATTACCCCAAGCCGTTCCATTTATCCCAGTAACCGTAGTATTGCCACCCCAATTAACGGAATGTTCGCCTATGGTCATTGAAGGCACACCTTTTACGACGAATCTGATTGTATCTTCATCAGGCACTGTTTCAACATTTATGTGCGTGTCCTGATCTTCATCTACAATATTAGTGGGTAACTCGGTGACGTTTTTCCAATCACTGCCATCATAAAACCAAAGGCTATTTGTGGTAGTGTCGTACACCATTTGACCACGTGTTGGTGCCAATACAGAACCATGATCCAATCTCGGAATGACGATACCATCCGTTCTCATTTCTATCTCAGTTTGGGTGAATCCGGCAATTGAAATAAACACGAAGAGTAGTGAATAAACCAATTTCAATTGTATGGCTTTTCTTACGAGTCCTGCGACATTTTTTACATCCAACTTTATCATCAGGTTCTTCCTATGCGTGCTTACAGTATGATGGCTGATATACAGTTGTTTCGCTATTTGCCTTGTATTCTGTTCGTAGGATATTAGGTGTAGAACATCTTTCTCTCTTTTTGAAATATTAGTTGTCATGGTGCATCTTTTGAATCTTAGTAATTGTAAAATGTCCTGACAAAAATGATATAGAGAATTCTTATCTGTTATCACCCAAAGAGGTGATATTTAGAGCTAACGCTAATATTTTGAGCAATAAGAGCAGACTAATTGAAATGGTGATCTCAAAATGACCATTATTCCTTTACCAAAAAGATATTCGCTGCCGCACCTTCAAAATTGGCCAGTACACAAGCCCGATGCAATTTCTCGTAGGTCTTTCGGACAGCAATATCATCCAAAAGAATACCCTACGCCAATAACAAAGTATAGCAGAAAAGTGCCGAGCAATCCCCCTTTCCAAGAAAAGTATCTGCAAATTGGAGGTAGTGTAAGTCATTATCCATGCTTACTGTTCTATGACTGAAAGATCTTTAGTCGTCACCGGCCTTTATTATTTACGGATAACCACTTCTTATATTAATAAATTTTAATACAGAGTAATACATCTAAGTATTTAGTTATAAAATCCTGTAAAACAGCAACATATGCACCTTTTTGAAGAAATAGTCACAAGAGATTAAGAATAATTGGGGTCTTTAAGAATACAACTAAGGACTTGAGCTAGCTTAATTTCATATGCCAAATAAATTATATATGAATTAAATTGAGATATTCTTCAGTAAATAAATTTAGAAATCTTACTTTAGGCCCCTAAAGTTTGTATGACTTATACAATCACATTAACTGTTAAAACTAATTCTTAAGAACATGAAGAATAATGAATACTTGATTTCCATGGCTTCCAAGTTTCTGTTGATTGCCATTTTTGCGATGACTGCTCAGGTCGCATTGCAAGCTCAGAATGAGAGAACTGATAATGGTGCTCCGGATAATAGCACCCCATTTTCCCATAGTGAAGACATGCTTCAATTTTCGTTTACCGGAACAATAGATGGTACGGCACCTGTGAGAACGATGCGTCTAAACAGAAATGGCATAGGTTCAAGCTGTGCAGCTCCAAAGGTTTGTGACATTTTTTTGAATAACAATTTTTTCTACGCTCAGCATACATTCACTAACCCGGATGTAACCAACACAGTATGTGTAGATATAACTTTGGATGCCTTCTGTACAGAGGGGAACATGGATGTTACTGTTTATTCCGGTTCTTTTAACCCTACGAGTATTTGCGATAATTATCTAGCTGATCCAGGGTTGTCTACAGGTATTCCTCAAAGTCAACTTGCTTTGTCAGTAGATTTGGCACCAGGAGAAACGATTGTGCTTGTTGTATCAACTCCAGTTGTTGGACAAGTTTGTACTTCAAATGGTGGATACGAAGTAATCTTGAGTGGTGATTTCGATCTTACCGCTGTTGCTGTCGTCCCAACGCTGGGAGAATGGGGATTAATATCACTTAGTCTTGTCTTAATGATATTCGGTATCGTAGCCGTGAGACAAAGAAAGATGGCAATTGCCTAAGACGAGTTAAAAAGAAGTAATTAAAGCCTGATGACTAATTTATCAGGCTTTTTTTATTTCCTGAAATGAGGGGTATTCAGCTAATTGCTAAAAAGTTGATTAACAAATAATTATGCGACTATTAGATATGTTTGGCTCACACTTTTTTTTAAAATATTGATCAATAATGGGGTATTGATTTATATCGGGATAGCACTCCTATGTCGTTATAGCTCAAATCATTTGTGACTTTTTCTATCGCCAAAAATGCCTGCCGACCTTTGGTGGGTCACCAAACTCACAATTTCCACGCTGCCTGAATCCTGCCCGCTAAGGCGCCAGCCCATGGCCGTCAACACTGGCTTTCGCCATTCCAACCAAAGGTCGGCAGGCGCTACATCTTAGACTATCGTCAAAGGTCTTTTCAAGACTTCATTTCGTTCACATCATGCGGCTTTTCACGCCCGCCATTCTAAGAACTTTTCGTTTTCTTTATAGAATTTCAACTCTCCTCCTTACTCCTGAATGTCCCGAAATGAGCCCATTAGATAAAAGCTGTTTGTAATTGTATTGGACACCATTTGTCCTCGTGAAAGCAACTGTACTGTAGGAAAGTTCAGTCTCAAAAGTATAACACCATCTGTTCTCATTTTTATATCAGTTTGGGCCAATCCTGAATTCGAAATAAATGTAACTAGATATGACTCGGTCGTTTATACTTGAACTCAAACTTGATTTGGTCAGTATTTTATTAACCTGATAAAATAAGTTAAACCCAAGACTGCAGGGTTAAATTTCAGAAGTCCAAAAAATGTGCAATCACATAGATGAACTCACATCTAATCCGATTAGTCTACATTTTAGTTGCTAAATATACTACCTACTACCTAATTTGGCGCTCAGCCTACCCACCTCAAAATTCCCGATAATCCCCATCCAAAAATTCATTCGCTTCCGCTTCTTCAAATATTGCCAATGCACTATCCCAATGCAATGTCTGATTGGGAAATCGTCCCGCAATGACGCCTAAAAGAATTGTCTCTGTCAATCTGGAAGCATATGAGAAAGGTGCCGAGCACTCCCCTTTTCCAAGACAAGCATCTACAAATTGGTGGTAATGTTTTGCTCCTTCTATTTCGTAATCGCGGATTGGATCCTCCAAATCAAAAGCCGAAATATCCATTGTTACATATTTACCGTCCACTATCAATTTCGGCAATTCCATAAAGTGTGGTAGATACAAACTGCCTTCTTCACCTATAAACATGGCACCCTGGTCATGCAGCTCTTCGTTATCAGGAAGTTGTAATTCTTCATGAGCAGGTGGAGCACCCGTTCCGTCATACCACACCCATTTAAAATTATCCGTCGTATATTCTGTACTTGGAAATTCATAGGTTACCACATTATGTTCCGGAAACCCCACACCAGTTGGCATTCTACAATTATTTGTAATTGTCTTTGGTACATCCAATGCTAACGCATTATATGGAGTGTCAAAAATATGAACACCCATATCACCTAAAGTTCCACAACCGAAGTCCATTAATTTTCGCCATTGACCGGGATGATATATTTCTTTTTTATAGGGTCTTTCTGCTGCTGTGCCCAACCACAGATTCCAATTTAAATTACCTGGTACAGGATCAGACCCTTCAGGTGCCGGACCATCATAACCCCAATTCTTAGGAGACCAGGCCCTGACCGTTTTGACTTTCCCAATTATCCCGGACTGAATCAACAACGTAGCCAATTTATAATCATAAAAAGAATGAACTTGAATGCCCATCTGGGTTACAAGATTTTTCTCTTGGGCAAGCTTATTCATTGCTCGTGCTTCCGAGACATGATGCGTTAATGGTTTTTGGCAATATACCGCCTTACCCAATTGCATAGCTGTCATAGAAGCAGGAGCATGGGTGTGATCTGGTGTCGAAACAATGACCGCATCTATCTCATCTCCCAATTCCGTTAACATAACCCTGTAATCCCTATAGATCTTCGCATCAGGATGTAAACTCCTGGCAAGAGCCAAATTATTAGAATCCACATCACAGAGAGCAGTAACCTTTACCATATCATGAGAAGCGATAGCCCTGAGATCTTCGGCTCCCATCCCACCTACTCCGATATGTGCTGTCCTTAGTCGTCCATCCAGGGCTGGTTTTGTGTTTTGACATGAAGGGAAGATCGCTATTGCAGATAAGGCAGCTGTGTTCTTTATAAAGTCTCTCCGTTTCATATATGTCCTGATATTATTATGGGTAATTAGTTTCTTTCGTCTTTACTTCCTGTAAGATACAAGTAGCCGTTAAAGTAGTTAGATTTTTTAGGATGTTTATTAACCTCGTTAATATCCTCTACCTTGAGAAGAGCATAAACTGTGTTTGCCCTATAACAAGAATACAGATCTGAATGTATCCCCCTTGAGGTAGTTAGGGGGGGACAAGCCCAATTATTACGATTATTTCAATTTTTGCAACACTACGCAATTGTAATTTCAAATTTTACGAGTAAATTTGGTTCTTCGCCCTTTCTATCTAACTGCTCATCGCGTTAGCTCATTTTTAATACACCCGTGGATGTCTTGAGTTTGCAGTGGGTAGGACAAAATTCACTTTAACCCTTGACTTTTATTCATTTTTTTTCATTCGCAAAAAAAAACGAACCAAAAAAAATGCCTGCCTGCTTACGCACGTAGGCAGGCTCGCGAAATGAAGGAATGATTTTCAATCTTGATTGAACCCAATGTGCCAGAGCACATTGGAATGACTGAACCCGTCAGGGATGTGGGCATGTTATGCCAACCCAGCCGCT
>JAJCYJ010000866.1 GCA_029262975.1 Saprospiraceae bacterium | reverse complement strand
TGCCTAAGTGCCTAAGTGCCTAAGTGCCTAAGTGCCTAAGTGCCTAAGTGCCTAAGTGCCTAAGTGCCTAAGTGCCTAAGTGCCTAAGTGCCTAAGTGCCTAAAAAAATAAATTATTTAGTCAAGCAAAAGAAGAGTTATCGAATGTATTTTCAAATTTTTGATGATTCAATCATTTGTAATCACATCAGAATTCATCGGGACCAGTTTCATTTTAATTGAGCGATATATCAAAAGTCGTAAGATAAAATTCGTCACTATTTATAAATTCATTTTAATCGTTCCAATTTCCCTTTTCGTTTTACTATGTTTTTATAGTCCCACTGTATCACTTTTGACTTTTCTATCCATCGTTGCAAATCTTTGGAATTAACCTGGTTTGCAGAAGTGTAAAAGATGGAGGCATCTTTAAACTTATCTCCTCTATAATTTAGGTTTTCTTCGTCGAAGCTTGCTCCGCCTCAAAACATTAAACGAATTCCTGCTTTTTGCTTACTATATCCTACAATTGGATTCCCATTCAAAAACCAAACAGGATGTTTGTGCCATATTTTGCTTTCTGCTTCGGGTAAATATTTATAAATTTTAACTTTCAGCAAATTGCATATAGCACGATCTCCATTTTCCTGGTTGTTGTACTCCAGTATTTCCTGGTTCATTTTAGAATTTTAGCATCTCAATACATTACAATTCTCCCTTGGTATCATCCTTTATATTTTTTAATCTCTCTTATCCGAGATAATTCTTTTCACTTAAAAAAGGTTGGTTATAAAACCGTCTGCCTGTAGCCTTATACATTGCATTTGCCAATGCGCCAAAAACCGGGGGAAAAGTCGGCTCTCCTAATCCTGAAGGGTCAAGCCCATTTTGCACAAAATGTACATCAATTTTTTTAGGCGCTTCCGACATTCTAATCATTCTATATTGGTGAAAATTATTTTTTTCGGGAACGCCATTTTTAAAAGTTAATTCGCCAAACAATGCATTGCCAACTCCATCCACAATGGCTCCTTCGGCTAAATTGGCAGCAGCGTCAGGATTGACCACGATCCCACAATCAACCGTACAACAGACCCTCTCAACAACAGGCATATCGTCTTCCATTTTTACATCCAAGACCTGGGCTGAATACGAGTTATGACAGTAATAAGCAGATACACCACGGTGTATATCATCTGGAGTGTTGTCCCAATTTGATTTCTCCCGCACTAATTCTAGAACACTGGCATAACGAGCCGGGTCATAGTCATTACTTTCTCCCACAGGATTATTTTTAGCCCGCTCGAGTAATTCCAGGCGAAAATCAAATGGGTCTTTACCCATTTCTGCAGCTACTTCATCAAGGAATGATTGTTCAGCACAGGCTATAAAATTAGACCGTGGTGCCCGGAAAGAACCAATTGTAATATTTGTATCAATTGTCCAACTTTCTGCAAGGTAATTTTCAACTGCCCCGGCCGGAAATCTATTAGCATAAAGCGGGCTTTCCGGAATACCGCCTGCATGTACATGAAATCCTGTCAAGTTATTATTCCTATCCAATGCAGCCCGATATGTGGCTTGATACGCCGGGCGATAAATACCCCCTGTCATATCATCTTCCCGTGTATAGATTAGTTTAATCGGTGCGTTCATTTTCTGCGATATGAGTCCTGCTTCTATAGCCCAATGAGCGTAGGACCTGCGTCCATATCCTCCTCCGAGTCGCGTTAAAAGTATATCGATATTTTCAATTGGAATTCCGAGTCGCGTTGATAATGCATGTTCTGTCAGTTCAGCTTTTTGAAGAGGTCCGGAGAATTCTGCTTTTCCATTTTTTACATCGGCAAAGAAGTTCATCGGTTCCATACAATTGTGCGCGAGAAATGGGGCCTTATACGTTCGCTCGATGATCTTGGCGGCATTCTTGAAAGCTGCTTCCGGGTTGCCATCTTTACGAATTACTGTTCCCGGGATCGCACCAACTTCCGACATTTTAACCAAGTGGTCATCCGTATTCTCAAGACCGGAAGGAATGGCAAGAGTTTGCTTCGGCCCTCCGTAAGGTTTTCTCTCCTCGGAATAGGTCTCAAAAGGCTCCCATTGAGCATCAATTTCTTTTTTAGCCTTCAGGACTTCCCATGTGGAATTTCCTACAATTGCAATCACTTCAAGAAAAGTACAAGTATCAAAATGTTGTCGTTCAAAATCATCATCCAACACCTTTATGGTGAAAACATCTTGAATTCCCGGCATTGACTTTGCGCGAGAATCATCCACTGATTTTAATTTCATGCCAAAAGCAGGGGGGTGAACAATCATAGCTATGAGCATACCTTCCTTATGAGTATCAATGCCAAACAAAGGCTGACCTGTTATAATCTTTTTCGCATCCACATTCTTTCTGGAGGTTCCGATTATTTTGAAATCTTTTATATTCTTTAATTGCACTTCTTCTGGTACGTGTAATTTGGCAGCAGCAGACGCCATTTCACCGTAGCTTGCTGCCTTTCCGCTCTGTTCATGTTTCAAAACACCAGCTTCTGTTGTAATCTCAGTAACAGGTACACCCCATGTATCTGCAGCAGCTTGTCGAAGCATTTGCCGAGCCGATGCTCCCGCCATTCTCAATCCATTCCATCCACGCCGAATGGCCTGACTACCACCGATAAATTGACGACTGTACAATGCTGTATTTAAAGGTGCTTGTTCAACATGCACATTTTTCCAGTCAACATCCAATTCTTCAGCCACGATCATCGGCATCGAAGTTTTGATATTCTGACCACCTTCCGGGTTCGGTGACATAATGGTAATCTTACCATTGTCTCCAATCTTCAGATAACCATTGATCTCAAACCATTCCTTTGGAATACCCAATGCTTCTGCTTCTGTTTGTCCACAACCGGCGAACCAACTAAAGCCTAGCATCATCCCACCTCCTGCAACTGCGGAGGTTCTTAGAAATGAACGTCTGTTATGTGCTGTTTTTATAAGTGACATTATTTGATTTTAAATTACGACGACAACATGTACACAATTTATTCTTTTTCACTTGCTGTTTTGCTAGTCCATTAGTGAGGAGCATTTACACTGTAGTGGGCGGTGTTATAATTCACACGAAAATCCATTATCTGAAAATAACACTTTATCTTTTAATATAAATTCTAATCTTAAAAAGACTTGATATACTAATATGAAGCATAGGTCAAAACTTCCACATTAGGAACTACGCAACACTTCATTGAGATTACAAGATGGGTCCTCTAGGCTATTCCTCATTCAAAATATTCAATTCTCAATATTCTGAGGAGTATCACCAAATTTCTCTAGAAATTCTAATTCACTTTTTAAGTGTGCTTTTTTTGACAGGAATAAATCATCTTCTATGACCATAATATTCCCCGATTGTTTATCGTACACTTCCCACTTCTGCAAGTTGTCACCATTCGGATTTCCGGTCTTTGCAAAATTGACCCAATAAGAGGAAAGTTGATCTTCAATCTTTCTATCTATAGGTTGCCAAGGGCGATTCCATGTATGCAAAGTATGAAGGGCATAAGGCACTTCGGACGTATGAAATGCGCCATAGTTTGGAAAATCAGGCTTGTCGGGAGGGACATGACCGAATTGATATAAATAACTCGGTTGGGTATTAAATCCAGCCAATAAATGTGAAGGAATTCCCGCAAAATTAAGCAGCGCTAATTTACTCTTTGCCGCCTTTACTTCGTTATTGGTGTTGGCGGGGAAAATACTTAAAAACATATCAGCGTAATCGTCATAGTTTGCCCTCGCTTCGGCCTCGTACTCCTCAACGGTCAATTCTGAGCCCCCTAAAAAATCTCCATCACCTGTTACCCAACCGGCAATTACAGGTACCTGGTTATGATTACCGGATTTAAAATAGGACATCAAATCTTTTGGTAAAACATAGTCGTCAGCGGTCATTCCGAATCTTCCTACTTCCTGATCATTGCTTATTTCTTGTATTTCTGCTGCAGGTAATTTTCGTAAGTCTTCGATTGAATTGGCCGATGCCTTTTTCATTAATCGCAGACCTCTATTTTCCGCATTCGCCAGGTCTTCAACTCTTTTACCTGGTAAAATACCTCCACTCTGAGATATGGCTTTGTGGAAAAGGTCGGTTGCAAGTGGTGAAGCTATCAAAGTATTTACACTGAATGCTCCCGCTGACTGCCCGGCAATTGTAACATTGTCAGGGTCTCCTCCAAAAGCCTCAACATTTGTTTTCACCCAATTCAATGCTGCAATTTGGTCCATAAATCCATAATTGCCTGATACATTGATTCCTGATTCCTTACTCAAATCAGGATGAGCCATAAAACCAAAGACACCCACCCGATAATTGATGCTGACGAATACGACTCCTTTTTTTGCCATTTCCTCGCCATCATAAATAGCACAATTGCTTGAACCACTACTGAGGCCACCTCCATATATCCAGACTATCACCGGATGTTTATCATTGGATGATTTTGCACTTGTCCATACATTTAGATACAGGCAATCTTCATCTATTGGTTCTGGCTTTGCTATAAATTCTTCCGTCCAGCAATAAAATGGTTCTGGTTTATTCTGCACTGGACTGGCACTGAAATTTTTACATTGAAGAATACCCTCCCATTTATTAGTAGGTTGAGGAGCTTTCCATCTGAGATCACCTGTTGGCGGGGTGGCGAAAGGAATGCCTTTAAAACTGCGTACAGATTCTATACTATTGTATGCACCTTCCACTTTCCCTTTATCAGTTTGTATTACTAACTCCTGAGTCTGAGTACAAGCGACAAGGAGCCAACAGCAAATAAAAAGAATTGTATTTTTCATGTTTGTTATGCTAAGCATTGAATTAATAATCGTGCTTTCGTCTTCCAGTTTTAAGGAGTTCCTTTAGTTTCATAATCATACCATCAATTATTCAAAACATAAATGTAGGCATCCACTTGCTCATCATTTATAAGTTTCACAGTGGTTATAATTCGTCTGTATCCTGTTCCCTCAAATTCATCTAATAGAACCCATTTTTCTTCTAATTTGCCGGATGTAAATAGGTAGCCTTCTACTATTCCAGCTTTTTTATCAAGGGTGATCGCAGGATATCCCATTGCAGCGCCCCAACCTACCTGGTGTAACGTTCCTTTTACACTTGCCGGCTCCCAGTTGCCGCCAATGTTTTTTAAGATATGGTCATTGGGTTGTCCTGGTTGAAGTGTTCCGTAAACAAATAATTTATGGACCATTTTTTCCATTTCATTATTTTAATCTCGTCAAAAGTGGGCTTTAGTTCTTCAGTTATAAATCAATGCTCAAGCCAATATAAACTTTAATACATTGTCCTGATTTATTATAAAATTTAAAGGCACTATAATAGCCCTTGTGATACTATCTGTTTTTAAAGTAAGGTTTATTGATCCATTTTGACGCATTGAGTACTTAGAAATAATTACAATTTTATCAAGAGTCAAGAATTAAAATGTATATGTAGCATTGAAAAGATTACTTTATCACCAATACCACTACGGAGAACGGAGGCAAATCTACCGATAACACATCTCCATCGAGTTTCGTATCTTGAAATGCCTGTGGCTCAATCGCATCTGGTTTTTCAAAAGTATTATGGGATTGTAATTTATCAGCTATTAAAATTCGGCCCGATACCGTTGATTGTTTTGTTCCTCTTAATGCTATCTCTACATTTTGTGATTCTCTTGCATGAATATTGACCAGTGAAATATGAACCGCACCTGTCTGATCAACAGATGCAGAAGCAGAGACTGCATCTAATTCTCTGTTACCAAATTTATAATGCCCACTTTTTACATGAATGGGAACCTGTTTGGCATCCTGATGAATTTTATACATTTCCAGTACATGGTATGTAGGAGTTAACAACATTTTTTCTTCACTGGTAAGAATCACTGCTTGTAAAACATTGATGGTTTGTGCCAAATTTGCCATCTTCACCCGGTCGCAATGATTATTGAAAATATTCAATGTAGTACCGGCTATCATGGCATCACGCATCGTATTTTGCTGGTATAAAAATCCCGGATTAGTGCCGGGTTCTACTTCATACCACCCACCCCATTCATCCACAATTAAAGCGACTTTCTTTTCAGGGTCATACTTATCCATGATCGTACTGTGCGCTTGAATATGGTCTTCCATAGCCAAAGCCCGTTGCATGGTTGTAAAATATTGGTCCTCGGCAAATTCAGTCGATGGTCCCTTCTGGCCCCAATCTATAACAGAATAATGATGTAAGGAAATACCCTCCATTAATTTAGAAGGAATGTTTTTCATCAATACTTCTGTCCAATAAATATCACCTGAAGAACTACCGGCTGCAATTCGATATATATCACTCCCTCTGCTACTCGCCGTTAAATATGTGGCATATTGCCGATACAAATCAGCGTAATATTCCGCACGCATATTACCACCGCAGCCCCACGCTTCATTACCTAGTCCCCAGTATTTTACCTTCCAGGGAGATTCCTGTCCATTTTCCTTTCGCCATTTTGACATGGGGCTTTCGTGGTCGGCATTTGTGTATTGTACCCAATCAGCTAATTCCTGAACCGTACCACTCCCTACATTCCCCGAAATGAATGCTTCGGTTTCTAATTGATCGCAAAGCTCTAAAAATTCATGGGTCCCAAAACTATTATCCTCTGTCGTACCTCCCCACCACGTATTGACAATCGAAGGCCGGTTTTCTCTGGGACCAATTCCATCTTTCCAATGATAAGTATCTGCAAAACAACCACCTGGCCAACGCAGATTGGGAATCTGTAATTTTTTTAAAGCCGCCACAACATCTGTACGCATCCCTTTATTATTGGGGATCAATTGGTTATTCTCCCCAACGTAGAAACCGCCATAAATACATCGCCCCAAGTGTTCTGAAAAATGTCCATAAATGTGGCGACTGATTTTTTGTTCCGCTAAATCTACATTTAGTGTTATTTGATTCTGAGCAATCAGTGAATGAACTGCCAGAAATAAAAATAGAAAGACTGAAAGTTTTTTCATATTAAATACCTCTTTTAAATGGACGTCTAAAAATACATACTTCCGCTAGATCAAATCATGTTTATAATAAGACAAATAATTTTCCTTCTCGTAAAAGTGTATTTGCCCAATTAATCCAAAATTGTTCTAGCGCTGCCTCAGTCATTATTTACATTATCCTATACCTTTTTAAAGTGAGATGAACGCCACCAGAAGCGACTTCCATACTTAATCCATTGTTGGTAAAACTGACAACCCCACTAAAAAAGTCAATGGCCTGAAATATTGATCAACTTTCGTTAAATAAAAAATGCAATTGAGGTTTCCAAAATACATCAGGCATTAGCATAATATAGGATCCATCAGGCAGATTTTGACCAGGCAGATCAACTAAAATACGCTTTGGAATCCATCCATTAAATCTTAATATCATCACATTTTGTGCTAAAGAATTAGAAATCATTACAGTGATTGGATTTATTCACATACATATCATTTGAATAATTACATTTTGTAAAATACAAAACGATTTTAAAAGACGTTATCTATCAACAATGCGATGCACCCTCCATACTCTTGGATGAGGCATTTATGATCGTTCTCCATTCTAATTAAAATACACAAAAATGAGTATGGGACAAGTACAATTATGTTGTAAATTGTGAGAAGCACAAGTGCGGTATTAATTATTGAGTCTTTTCTGTGATTTCAGAATTAGTGTCAATAAATACCAATCATTTGTCAGCCAAAAAATAATGAGTCTTCCTACGATCATTGCAGGACCAATATTAAGACGTGTCGAACCTAGTAGTATTACTGTATGGGCCGCTTTTTCTAAGGCCCAAAAGGTACAATTGGTCATTTGGGATACCAGCGAAGTTAAAATATTTGAAGAGGACACAGCTATAGATCAAGCCGGCAATTTTGCAAAGAGCGAAATTATAGACACACTGGAAATCGGTGATAATTTACACATAGCTGTTGTTACCCTAAATATTATCCAACAAAGCCTGGTAGAAGATAAAACCTACCCTTACAATCTTTATTTTGATTCTGAAGAACCGCTCTTGTTCGATTTGGGAACTGAGGGGCTCTTGAATGAGGAAAAGACTTTTGATAATGAGTTTGTAGAAACTGCACCCATTGGGTACAATGAAGGCGCTTTACCAACACTGCTTATACCGAATACCGATATTACTAAATTACAGATCACTCATGGATCATGTCGCAAAATTCATGGGCATGGTGATGAAGCCTTCAGACATCTGGACAATTTCATCAAAGAGCATCTTACCAATTTAGACAAACGTCCTCAGCAATTATTCTTGACTGGAGATCAGATTTATGCTGATGAGGTACCACAACTGGTTCTTCCTTTCATTAATGCGCTGGGTAAAGAACTTTTTAGGGAAACCGAAGATCTATATTTCAAAACCGAAGATGATCCCGGCAGCGACTTAAAATTTCGAGCTGATATGGCCTATTTCCCGCCTAATTGTCGCGAAAAAGTAATCAATGAGTCTGCTAAATTTACTGGTGCCGGTATTGCTTCTCATTTATTGTCGTTTGCGGAGTATTGTAGTACCTATTTGTATTATTGGTCAATTGATATGTGGAGTGAAGAATTGAAGTTGATGCTCATGAAATATAAGTTGTCATCTTACGATCCTGATGTGGGTAGTTTCTTG
>JAJCYJ010000865.1 GCA_029262975.1 Saprospiraceae bacterium | reverse complement strand
TATTGGACTGGTAATGAATCAGGATCAAGTATTAGTGACGGTTGATGAATCTACATGCCCATGCATTGAACCGAGTGTAACTCTTACGGGAGGGAAGATTACTTGTGATCAACCAAATGTGATAATTCAGATGTCTACCGACGGGGAGTTTGCTTCATGGACAGGACCCGGTGGTTATACATCTGATGAACTTGAGCCAGAAGTTAATGTTCCAGGTATATATACAGTAATCGTAACATCAGGAATCTGTAGCACTACCGAAATAGTCACGATTGAGGAAGATACTGTTTTACCAACTGCAGCCTTAAATGATGGAGAGATTACCTGTTTCAATAGTAGCGTTAATCTTAACCCAACTTCTGATGGTAACTTAATACATTTAGAAGGCCCGGATCCGGAAACAAATGTGGATAACCCAATTGCAACAACACCAGGGATATATACACTTACATCAAAAGGGGACAATGGATGTGTCCAAACAGCAAGTGTAGAAATTACAGAAAATATGATTTTGCCAACCGTTTCAGCCAGCGGAGGCCAAATATCGTGTTTGAGTCCCGGAGTAACCTTATCATTTAGTTCAGATGCACAACTCGTAAGCTGGACCGGGCCAAATGGATTTTTAGGAACAGCTGAAAATCCCATTGTTTCGGAAGAAGGTCAATATTTTGTAACTGTGAGAGGTGCCAATGGCTGTTCATCGACTGCCAGTGTAATGGTGTTGGAAAACTCAACCCAACCAACCTTGACTGCAACGGGAGGAGCTATCTCATGCGATAATTCAATGGTCACTTTATCGGCTATTTCTGATGCATCCACCTTGACCTGGAGCGGCCCGAATGGTTTTTCCAGTTCTTCTGCTAACCCTGTTGCTACATCTCCAGGGACGTATGAAGTAGTTGCAACGGCCACAAATGGTTGTACCTCAGCGGTTTCGGTCCAAATTATCGGTGACACTTTGATGCCAACCGTGAGTGCAGATGGAGGAACATTGACTTGTTCCGTCAGCACCATCCAACTATCAGTTACAAGTTCTGCGAATACTATTAGTTGGTCAGGACCTGGAGGCTTTACATCTTCTGATCCTGCGCCTGAAGTTTCACTGCCAGGTTCTTATATGGTAACAGTTAGCAATGAAAATGGATGTGAGGCTACTGATATTGTAGAAGTTATTGACGGTACAGGTATTCTAAATATTTCGGAAAGCATAGATAACGATCTTTGCGATCAGGGTAACGGCCGTATCAATCTCAATGTAGATGGTGGACAAGAGCCTTATTCATATGAATGGAATAATGGTGCTACAACTCAAAACCTCGTAGATCTCGAAGCCGGCACTTATGAAGTGTTAGTATCTGATGCTAATGGTTGTGTAGGCGAAACAACAATAATTATTTCAGAAGAAGAAAGTAGTATTGATATTGTCTTTGATAATATTAACCATGCAACTTGCGCACTGGGTGACATAGGTTCTGCTAGAGCCGTTCCTTCAGGCGGCGTAGCACCTTACACTTATTTGTGGAGTGATGGACAAATTACCTCCCTGGCTATTAATCTTGGGCCGGGCACTTTCACAATAGATATTACAGATGCAAAAGGCTGCACTGCTACACAAAGCATTGTCATAAATGAAGAAGGGGATTGTGCTGCCTGTATAGGTGACTTCGTGTTTGAAGATTTAAACAGAAATGGTATACAAGAAGAAGGTGAGCCACCTCTTTCAAATATTCTTGTTAAACTGCTAAACAGAAATGGTGAGGTTCTCTCTGAACAAAGAACAGGCGACGACGGAATTTATCTCTTTGATGGACTTCGATCCGGACAATACGTTGTAGAATTCAAGACTCCAGATGGATACGCTGTCACGCTCCCTCAAAGAGGAGATAGCGAGGATACAGATAGCGACATCAATATGGCGACAATGCAGACACCGATTATTACGCTAAATAATAATAAGTGTCTGAAGAATGTTGATGCCGGATTTTACAGAACGGCGACAGTCGGTAATCATGTCTGGTTTGATTATGATTGTGATGGAATTCAAGATACTGATGAACCTGGTGTGCCAGGGGTAAGAGTGGAATTGCGCAATAGCACAGATGTTATGCTTGCCTCGACTATTACGAATGAAGATGGAACTTATAGTTTCGTCAACCTTCCGCCAGGAAATTATTATATCAAATTTGTTAATCCGGAGGGATATGAATTTACACTTCCATTTCAGGGAAATGATACTGAATTGGATAGTGATGCAGATACTGAGATAGGTAAAACCGAAATTTTTGCTCTAAATAGTGGTGCTTCGAAAAAAGACATCGATGCAGGACTTAAAGGAATAACTGATATAAGTCTGGTCAAAACAGTGTCACCATCTGTTGCTCTTCAGGGTCAGACAGTAACCTTTACGATTAAATTGACTAACCAGGGGAATTTCCCGGCAACAGGAATTGAAGTGACCGATCATCTGCCAAATGGCTTTATTGATCCTACTAACATTTCCCATCTGGGAGCTGCATTTTTAGGGAATATAATTTGGACAAGTATTTCCCTGGATCCAGGAGCTTCAATCACTTTATCATTTGAAGCGCTGGTAGCTGAAGGTGATATTGAAGAATTAGATTTTAAAAATGTTGCCCAGGTCACTAAGTTAGATCAAGCAGATGATGATAGTTCGCCAAATAATGACGATGGAGATCAGAGCGAAGATGATGAAGATTCTGCGTCTATTGATATCTCTCCATGCAGTCTTACAGTTTCTGTATCTGGAACATCAGCAACATGTGATGCCAGCAATGGCTCAGCAAGTGTAACTTATACCGGTGGCACTGGAGAAGCTAACATCCTGTGGTCAACAGATGAAAGAACAAGTATAATTAAAGATCTTCCAGCCGGAGAATATAGTGTTACAGTTATTGACGAAGCAGGTTGTGCGGTCTCGGCATTAATTACAATTGAGACATTACCTTCTGACCTCGAAATAGCACTCGATATAATTCATGAGACTTGTGCTGGAAACGATGGGACTATTACAGCTGTTGTAAATGGCGGTGAAGCCCCATATGAATATGTATGGAATGATGGAAGTACCGATGATATCTTAAGTGATTTGTATACTGGCATTTATACTGTAACTGTGACGGATGCAAATGGATGTTCCGCCTCTACTGCAGGGGTGGTAGATCCTGGAATGGGTTGTAACAATGCAGAGAAAATAGACCTGGAATTAATTAAAAGAGTGAATAAAGCAACTCCTCAGCCAGGAGAAATTGTACTATTCCAATTGACAGTATTTAATAACAGCAATGTCGATGCAACAGGTGTCAGCGTAGAAGATATTGTACCAGATGGATTTGTTATCATACCGGATGGTATTGATGAAGGAGGAATATTATCTGATGAAAATAGGATCCGATGGGAAAATGTTAATGTCAATGCTCTATCATTATTCAGAGTTTCATTTGAAGCAGAAGTTTTACCGCTTCTACAAAATAGGAATTATCGAAATGTCGCACAAATTATAAGTGCTGACCAGGAAGATGTAGATAGTACTCCGAATAATGATGATGGAGATCAAAGTGAGGATGATGAAGATTTTGCAATTTCCAGACCTGAAATGACAGACGTTTCAATTGTTAAAACTGTGAGCGAAGAAAATCCCCAAGTCGGTGATGAGATCATTTATAAAATCGTAGTGACAAATGAAGGATTTAATCGGGCAACCCATGTAGAAATTACAGATTATTTGCCAGTAGATTTATGTACGAATTTCAGGGATATATCCAATAATGGTATATTTCTTGGCGACAAGATTATTTGGACAGATATAAATCTTGATGTTGACGCCACCGTTACTCTTACATTCAAAGCTGAAGTTTCTTCTAAAGCCCAAGGTGTGATTGTATTAAATCAGGCTGAAGTCACAAAAATGGATCAGACGGATACCGACAGTACCCCTGGCAATTTAGATGGGAATCCTTCAGAAGATGACGAATCACAAGCGCAATTTACAGTAGGCAATGGATCCGCTGATTTGGAAATATTGAAAGATGTGGATCAAATAATTGTATCTCCAAATGAGGAAGTAGAATTTGCGATTACAATTATAAACCATGGCCCAAATACGGCCTATGGAGTATCCATTCAAGATATACTGCCAGATGGTTATGGTGATATCAAGAATATCAGTCATAGTGGTATTCACTTTTTGAATAAAATTCAATGGACATTAGCAGAAATACCTGTTGACTCTTTCGTGACTTTTACATTTGATGCCAGGGTGATTCATTTTCCTGATGTCATTTGTGATTATAACAATATAGCAGAGATAGCTGTCGCAAATACTTTTGATCCGGACCCGGAGAATAATCGGGATAACGTCGAAGTCGAGGTTGTATTGGAGGCTGGAATTTGTATAGATATTCAGACTGCCGTTTTCCTTGAAGGAGCCTATTTGAGAGATGAACAAGCCATGACTAATAAACTGAACCGGCTTGGTTATCTGCCAGGGCAAAAACCATCTACCTTTTTTGGCACCTATACTGAGGCAGGTCAACCTTATGGGCAAGCACCGTGGTTTCATATTGGAAGTGAAGGAGATAGTTTTAAGCAAGAGGGAGAAGTAGTTGGCACCAATGCCAATTATCCTATGAATGTGGTGGATTGGGTACTTGTAAGCCTGAGGACGGAAGCAGATGCCGATGCAACAGTTGGATCTGTTGCGGCCCTTTTACATAAAGATGGCTCAATTGAATTCATAGATGGATTTGGTATTTGTAATTTGGATCCAACCGAGGAATATTATATTGTAGTTGAGCACAGAAACCATATGGTAGCCATGTCACACATAAAACTACCCGTGATTAATGGCACACTCACCTATGATTTCCGATATCATAATTCTTACAGAAAGATTCTTGGAGCAGGACAAAAGGAAATAGAACCCGGGATATATGCATTGATAGCCGGGAATGGAGATCAAAGTACTTCACAACTGGATTCCAGAGATATTAACCCGAATGATTTATCCAAATGGCTGATTGATAATGGTTTGACCAGTAGTTACTTCTTGAGGGATTTTAATCTGTCAGGAGATGTAAATGTGACCGATAAAGGGCTATTTCTGATTAATAACGGACTGTTCTCGGATGTACCTGTAAAGCAATAACGCAAGAGATTATATTATAAAGGCGAGAAGGAGGTGTCAGTTTCGATTGACGCCTCTTTTTTTATAGAAGACGAAATAAGAAAGGCTTCATTCTTTTTCTTGTTAGATTTGGGAAAAATATGGAAATGAATCACTTTACGATTTCTGCTTTGTTAATTTTATTTCTTGTAACACAATCGTGCGAGAAAGAATCGTCTTTAACTACACCAGTGGCCAGCAGTCCTACTGAATATTTTGACTGGTCAGGTATGACAAATACTGATAATACCGCATTACTGAGAAAATATACGCCCTTTCAATTAACTACGGATTTATCGGAACTTTCAGATAACCAGAGAGCAATGATAAAAGTGCTGATTGAGGCCGCTTCTATTATGGATGACCTGTTTTGGTATGACGCATATGGTGATAAAAACGAGTTATTAGAAAGTCTGAAAACTAATGAACTGAAGGCATTTGCTTTGATCAATTATGGACCTTGGGATCGACTGGGAGATAATGTTCCATTTGTTGATGGCGTTGGAGCAAAACCCGCAGGGGCTAATTTCTATCCGGCCGATATGACGAAGGAAGAATTTGAAAATGCTGATTTAACAGATAAGGCAAGTTTGTATACGTATATCAGACGCGACGGTGATCAGAAGTTGATAAGTATCCCATATCATGAACAATTCAAAGTTGAAGTCAAACAGGTTTCTGATTTATTGAAAAAAGCTGCAGCACTTGCTGAAAATGAAGGATTGAAAAAATATCTCGAGCTCAGATCTGAAGCTATCCTTACAGATGACTATCAGAAAAGTGATATGGCATGGTTGGATATGAAATCAAACCAAATTGACATTGTTATCGGACCTATAGAAACATATGAAGATCAACTCTTCGGTTATAAATCAGCGCATGAAGCATACGTACTTGTAAAGGACATGGCATGGAGTAAAAGATTGGAAAAATATGCTGCTTATCTTCCTGAGCTTCAGCGTGGTCTCCCTGTTGACGACCAGTATAAAAAAGAAGAACCTGGTACAGACACTGAATTAAATGCATATGACGTCATTTTTTATGCTGGTGATTGTAATGCAGGAAGCAAAACGATTGCTATTAACCTTCCAAATGACGAGGAAGTTCAGTTAGCAAAGGGTACGCGCAGACTTCAATTGAAGAATGCGATGCAGGCAAAATTTGATAAGATATTGACACCCATTGCTGATATGTTAGTGGATGATGAACAAAGAGCCCATATTACATTTGACGCTTTTTTCGCGAATACGATGTTTCATGAAGTATCACATGGATTGGGTATCAAGAATACCATAAATAGTAAGGGAACAGTTCGAACTGCACTTAAAGAACACGCTTCAGCTCTTGAGGAGGGAAAGGCCGATATGTTGGGTTTGTATATGATTCGCCAACTTCATGAGAAAGGGGAAATTGAAGGTGATATCAAGGATTATTATGTCACTTTCATGACTTCCATTTTTCGATCTGTACGATTTGGGGCAGCGTCGGCCCATGGCAAAGCAAATATGATCCGATTTAATTATTTCAATGAACGAGGTGCTTTTGAGCAGAATGCCGAAACCGGGAAATTCAAGGTGAATTTTGATCGATTCGAAGATGCGATGGATGAACTTTCCGAATTGATTCTGACCTTGCAGGGAGATGGCAATTATGAAGGTGTTTCAAAACTTGTCGCAGAAAAGGCTGTGATCGGACCTGGTTTGCAGGGGGATCTTGATAAGCTCGCAGCAGCAGGAATCCCGGTAGATATTGTATTTGAACAAGGTCTGGGTGTACTGACTTTTGATTAATCAGTTGTTAACGATTACAAAAGTTACAAGTACTGATAATATTATAGATAGGTAAGTGCGTTATTTCTCCTTAGAAATAAAACGACTGCAACTTATGAACCTATCTAAATTGGCTATAATCTATTTTGTTTTGTCTTTTGCCTGCCACTTAACCGCCCAGGACACTCCAGACAAACGATATGAAATAGAAGTATTAAAAAAGGAAATTAAGCAACATTCGCACCTTTTAGATTCTCTTAAGCTGAATTTGAAAAAAATAAATAACGAGATTCAGGAAATGCCTTATTGGAATATAGGATTTGGCGGGATTGTGGGTATGGATTTTAATTATTTCTCCAATTGGGTAGGGCAAGGTGAGTATCACAATTCTTCATCTGCTTCAGCAAGTACCGCTTTTAATATAAGGGGGCATTTAATTGGAAAGGATTTTTTCTGGAGAAATAATGGTAAAATGACATTGGCGTGGAAAAAACTAGATTTCGATAATAGAGGAGATAACGAATTTCATAAAACAGCTGATATCGTTAAAATTAATACACATTTAGGTAATAAAATAAATGAAGACATTGCTATGTCAATGTTGGGAGAATGGAAGTCCAATATATTAAATCAAGCGCTTTCACCTTCTTATATGGATTGGAGTATAGGCATTACCTGGACACCTAATAAAGAATTTCTGGCTGTAATGCATCCGATGAATTATGAATTAATTTTATCCGATAAAGATCAATTTGAATCTTCGTTAGGCGCTAAATTAGTAATGGAATACGACCATCAGCTAACGAATAGTCTCCAGGTTACAAGCAATCTTTCAGGATTTATGAGCTATGAGAATATTGAGCAACTGACAAATTATACATGGACAAGTGGACTGAATATGAAACTCATGCAAAACATAGGTTTAGGTATAGAATATGCGTTAAGAGTAAGTCCCCAGGAGACAGCGGCCATAGAGAGTAATGAGGATGTCCAGTCCTATGTAGTAATGGGTGTCTCTTATGTTTTACCTTAATTAGAAATTGGCCTGATTCATTGATCTCGGAGAGATCCTAATGTTTGTAGCATCACAATTCAAATGTATTATCCGACTTCGGAGAAGTCGTAACAGCTATTGATATTTCAATTGTGTGTTAAGAGAAAGAGAAATATGCAACTTCTCCGAAGTCGTGTATTCCGATTGTGTGGCTGATTTCTACAAATATTTGACCTCTCCGAGGTCAGCGAGTTACAACTATTATTTTTGTATAAATTGAAATGATCATGTATCCAATAAATTATTTATTTATAATGATAATTAAAAAGCATAAAAGATTAATTGATCTCGGAGAGATCCTAATGTTTGTAGCATCACAATCCAAATGTATTATCCGACTTCGGACTCCGACGCTAAAGCTCTGGCGTCGGATCGAGAAGTCGTATGTTTAATACTCGTCATTTATAAAGAAGTCAAAAAGATTTTTCCCAATTAGGAAATCTTAGGGGTTGATTGTTATGTACTGAAAAAACAACCTGCACGTAAATTTGATGGAATACATCAGTCCTGAACATTTTGACTGTGTGTTGATAGATAGAGGAATATTCGACTTCTCCGAAGTCGTGTATACCGATGGTGTGGTTTATTTCTACAAATATTTGACCTCTCCGAGGTCAGTGAGTTACAACCATTTTTTTGTATAAATTGAAATGATTATGTATCCATTAAAGTAGGATTATATTACCATTGAATTATTTATTCATAATGGAAATTAGAATGCATGTAAGATTAATTGATCTCGTAGAGATCAAGTGTCTGTTGCATCCCAATTAATAAGCAATGTCCGACTTCGGACTCCGACGCTAAAGCTCTGGCGTCGAATCGAGAAGTCGCATGTTCTATACTCATCTAATATGTACCATTCAAAATTCATCCTTTGGATTGTATGTAATGAAGCAATTTGACATTTTCAAGGATCATTTCATATCGAAGAAGAATAGACATACCTATCCTATGTAGTAAAAGGTGTCTCTATTGTTATACCTTAATTGGAATTTGGCTTTACCAATAGATATGCGCTGTATGACCATGCCACAATAAATAGAACGCCACCAATCGGCGTGATCGCACCCAACATCTTTAGACCTGGCGTATTAAAATAATCTGCAAGACTGAGCACATAAAGAGAACCGCTGAATAAAATTATTCCGGCAAAAAAACACAGAAATACCAGCCTTAACGAACGGCCTTGATTAGCTTTTTCAAGAATGAACAAGGTTATTACCATGCCTACACTATGGATGAAGTGATACTTGTTGCCGGTCTCATATACATCAAGATAATGAGGGGTAATTTTGTCTTCAAGAGCATGAGCCCCAAACGCACCGAGGATTACTGCTAAAGCTGTAAGTCCAAATCCGATGCTTATATATTTTTTCAATTCTTTACTCATGGATGGTTCAAATTTATGGGAGTTGCCAATCAATAGGATCG
>JAJCYJ010000864.1 GCA_029262975.1 Saprospiraceae bacterium | reverse complement strand
AAGCAATAGGGTCAATAGGTTTATTGGCCAAGACAGTACCACCAGCAAATAGGATTAGAGCACAGAATGCTATGTGCCAATAACCATACAGATAAAAATTATAAAGCCTGCTCACTCACCTCAAAGGTAAGTTAATGACATATCAGGTGAAATATCGAGCAGGGTATAATACATGAGATCGACAAGATGGTTTATATCGTCTTTATGTGCCATTTCCACTGTTGTATGCATATATCGCAATGGCAATGAAATAAGGACAGAAGGAATACCATCTCTACAATATGCAAAAGCATCAGTGTCCGTACCGGTACTTCGAGAAGATGCAGATCTTTGAAATGGAATCTTTTGCCTTTCAGCCACTTCAATAACCTTATTGAGTACATTATAATGAACAGAAGGAGCATAAGTTAAGACGGGTCCGTCACCACATTGAGTATCTCCATCTCGTTTTGGTTTTAGCAGGGGTGTGCTGGTGTCATGGCATACATCAGTCACGATAGCAATATTGGGATTTAATCTGTGGGCTATCATTTGAGCCCCTCTTAGTCCAATTTCTTCCTGAACGGCATTCACAATATGCAGGGTATACGGTAATTTCTTTTTATTCTTTTTTAATAATCGGGCTACCTGGGCTATAGCAAATCCACCCACTCTGTTGTCCAATGCTCTTCCGGCAAACCATTTTCCATTTATTTCTCCAAGTTGATCATTGAAAGTTATCACATTGCCAATATGGATACCCATTTTTAATACTTCAGCACGATCTTTGGCGCCAACATCTACAAAGATGTTTTCTAATGTCGGTGATAGATTTGAATCTTTACCTTTGCGCACATGTATAGCCGGCCATCCAAATACACCCTTTACAACACCCTGGGTAGTATGAATATTTACCCATTTACTCGTAGCTATGATGTGATCTGATCCTCCATTTCTAATGACACTTATAAATCCTTCATCAGAGATATAATTCACAAACCAGGATATTTCATCGGCATGTGCCTCTATAACCACCGAAAATTTCTGACCTGGATTTATGGTGCCATATGCTGTCCCGTAATTATCTTGCGACCACTCATTGATATATGATTTTACATATTCCAACCAAATCTTTTGTCCACTTGATTCGAATCCCGTAGGTGAGGTATTGTTTAAATATCTATATAAAAAGTCCTCTGTTGATTTGTCCCAGATTTTCATTTTTTAGTCTTTGATTTTATCAATTTAAATGACTCTGAATGGAGTCTTTTCCGCAGTGATTGCTTATTTATATAAGGAAGTATGTTAATGAATGATACATTAGGTAAATCTTTTCGGGTCGTCAGCACAGGATAAGAATTTAACATTTAATAGTCACAATTTTAACTAAAATCATCACTCCATTTTTTAGGGTTTTTCCGCCACTCACTTAATGAATTAATTTGAAGATCTGTTAATGCTTTTAGTTCATATGCTGCCTTAAGGAGCGAACTATAGTTGGATATGGTAATTATTGGACACGAGGCTTCTTCAAAATTTTGACGGGCTATGTCTAATTCATATGTGAAAATAGCGATCACCCCGCTCACTTGTGCCCCGGCATCACGTAATACGTTGACAGCGGCGATACTGCTGCCTCCGGTTGAGATAAGATCTTCTACTACCAGGCACTTGTCTTTTTTTGATATATCTCCTTCTATTTGATTCTTAGCGCCGTGCGCCTTAGCACTCGATCTGACATAAACAAAGGGCAATTCCTGGTAGTCTGCGATGAGTGCACCATGAGCAATTCCGGCGGTGGCGACTCCTGCTACCTTATCATAATGCCAATGTGATTTGGCTTTAATGGCTAATGTCTCTTTAATAGCCGTACGAATTAATGGATAGGACAAGGTCTTCCGGTTATCACAATAAATAGGAGACTTTAATCCTGATGCCCATGTAAATGGTTCATCCGGTCTTAGGCGAATTGCATTTATTTTTAAAAGTTCTTTCGCTACTTCAATTTCTGAAAGCATCTTTGCGTAAAATTATTTGGGACGCGAATGTACAAAATATGCTATAACGAGAAAGTGATTAAATTATCACATATAGGATTAGAATCACATTTTCCCACTCCTGACAAGCATCATCTTGTCGTTCATTATCCGGGACGAGTTAAGTTCATTCTTAATTATTTAGATAAACTTGAGAAAAATGAGGATTTAAAATTTCTCTATATTCTATATCACGATGTCAAGAAATTAAAAGCGGATTTCTTCTCACAATTTAAAATAGTCAGGGCTGCCGGCGGTTTGGTCGTGAACCCGGAAGGAAATGTACTTTTTATCTTTCGAAGAGGACATTGGGATTTACCCAAGGGTAAAATTGAAGAAAAAGAAACCAAAAAGGCCTCTGCCATTCGTGAAGTTAAAGAAGAGACTGGATTAAATGAAGTGAAAATAATCCGTAAAATGACTACTACTTTTCATATCTATCGAAGCCAAACCAGTAACAAGAGAGTCCTGAAACCCAGTTATTGGTATCTCATGAAAGCGAATATAGAATCATTAAAACCACAACTTGAAGAAGATATCGAATTGGCTGAATGGAAGAAATTAACACCGAAATTGCTTAAAACATTGCTACCCATTTATAGCAATATCATTGATGTGTGTAGAGGATACCTGAATTTAGTAAAATAGATCAGTGAAATCTATAAAAATCATCCGAACTTTCGATAAAGTATATGCTGGAATATGCATACTTCATCACACCACACCTAATTTGGGCTACTTTTTTAATTTGAATAGCTTGCTGCATAGCTATTTAAATAATTCCTATTCCTTTGACAAAAAGTACTAACTCGCTCGTTTTGCTAAAGATGCCGGAAATATCCAGCAACTAGCCGTTTAAGTTTTTGTATAGTAATCAGTAAATTTGTTTCTTTTTTTCAGACAGACCAGTAAAATCAATAATTACCATTTTTTTTCGTAAAAATAACGGTATCACGAGATTGCTTTAAGGACAACAGAATATCTTCACCTTCTGATTTTAAAGTACTCAAATAGTTCTATACTATCCATGACATTAACTTGATGAGATACTGCTATTTTTAACGCAAATTCTAACTCCATGTATTGACTATTTTAGCTCTTATGAGGGCCACATTTGGTTTTGACATAACACAATATCTTGATGTTGATTACAGGTGCGCAAGCATGACAATATGTGAAATAATAAACAAGAATGAATTCATGATATGACTACACAAATTTTTTCCATTAGCGTATTTAGTTTCTTACTGGTACTTACGGTATTAAGTGGATATCTGGCCAATCGCTTTTTTTTGAGGTTGATCAAACGATCGACAGATGAAATGAATAATGATCCAACCAATTACAAGTTTTTAAGACGAGTAGTTGTCAGCGGCATTTATATAATCGGATTTAGCATCGCGATTTATATGGTGGATAGTTTGCGTTCACTGGCAGCTTCGCTACTTGCTGGTGCGGGTATTTTAGCTGTGGCAATAGGTTTTGCCTCACAACAGGCATTAAGCAATATAATAAGTGGCTTCTTTATTGTCATTTTTAAGCCGTTCAGGATTAATGACCGTTTAGCACTTAATGAAATGACTGGAATAGTCGAAGATATAACGCTCCGTCATGTGGTGATTCGTGACTTTGAAAACAAAAGAATCATTATCCCGAATTCAGTCATCAGCAATGTGAGTATTGTTAATGCAAATTTGGTTGATGATCGAATTTGTAAATGGATAGACGTATCAATTAGTTATACTTCGAGTATTGATCTAGCCCGGAGTATTATGAAGGATGTGATTATTAATCATCCCTTGCATATTGACCCCCGGAAACCAGAGCAAATTGAAGAAGGTGAAGAGTTAGCACCGGTGCGACTGATAAGTATGGGAGATTCTGCTATAAACCTAAGGGCCTGGGCCTGGGCAAAAGATCCTGTAGATGGATTCTTATTGAGTTGTGACCTTCTGGAAATCATTAAAAAAAGATTTGACGCGGAAGGCATCGAAATTCCTTTCCCTCAGCGAGATCTGCACATAAAAAATTCAGGACTAAAATTGTCTTAAGATGATAGGTAACTCAGGTATTATTCACGCGTGCACCTTAGAAGGTGATGGTACTGGGAGACCACTCAGAGGCGAGTCTATTTCGAAAGTTATTGCAGCTGACAGTCTCGCATGGGTACACCTGAATGCCCGTGATCCAGAGAGCAGACTGTGGCTTGAAAAAGAATTGCCTTACCTGGATCATATTATTATTGATGCTCTTTTGGCCGATGAGACAAGGCCGAGGATATTGGAATTTGAAGATGGAGCATTAATGATTCTTCGTGGTGTAAACCAGAATGAAAATGCCCAGCCTGAAGATATGGTTTCTTTACGTTTATGGATTGATCAACATCGTATCATCAGTATAGAGAAGAGATCAGTCCGGGTAGTCAAGGATATGAAAGATAGAATTATAGCAGGTAAAGGTGCAAAGAATGCAGGTGATTTTATTGCCATGCTTATCGGTCGCTTATTTGAACGAATGGAACCCATTTTTCTCGAACTTGACGAACATCTTGATGACATCGAAGAACGGGTAATGGAAGATCCTGATAAAAAGGATAGACAAGGGATTACTTCTATACGAAAAAAAGCAATAAAGTACCGACGTTATATTGCACCCCAGCGGGATGTGATCGCACATCTGCGTACTTCGGAGCAAACCTGGTTGGAATCTTTTCACAAAAGAAGATTACAAGAATCCATGGATCGTGTTATTCGCTATATAGAGGATCTGGATACCATAAGAGAACGCGCTCAAATTGTTAAAGACGAATTATCTAATGGCATCGCAGATCGGTTGAACAAGAATATGTATATGCTGTCAGTCATTGCCGCCATATTTTTACCTCTTGGCTTCTTTACTGGTCTTCTCGGTATCAATGTCGGCGGCATTCCAGGTGCTGAAAACCATAATGCTTTTTTTATTTTTTGCGCATTACTGGTCTCAATTGTAATTGTTCAAATTCTCATTTTCAAGAAATTGAAGTGGTTTTAATAGTAAAATAATGTCAAGAACTTCCAATGCACAAACCGTAGACGAATACCTCGAGGAATTACCAGATCCTATTTGTCAGTTACTCCAGAATATAAGAGCTGTAATATTAGATACTGCTCCCGATGCGCAAGAAGTCATAAGTTATAGAATGCCCGCCTATAAATTTCACGGGATGTTGATAGGCTTTGCAGCTTTCGCTAATCACTGTAGTCTATTTTTATGGAAGAAGGATTCGTTGCATCAATTTGCGCAAGATCTAAAAGAGTTTAGTCTTTCAGAAGGTACCATTCGATTTACCCTGGAGCACCCCGTTCCATTGGACCTTGTCCGGAAAATAGTTGCTGCCAGGATGAACGAGAATATTGAAAAAGGTAAAAGTAAAAGCAAAACCCGGTAATCTATTAAAACCAATAAAAGGGGGTTATCGATTCATTCGAAATATTTTTAGTTTAATTTGTATATAATATATTCTGGGTTTAATTCCGGTAGTTAGAGATCTCTTTTTGTAAAATTTCTGTAACAGAAATATAGGAAGAGCACGGTCCATCCTATTGTACCGAATGTTGCCTGCCAATAAGTCAATAAGAATTCAAAATCGAAATCCACATCAGGTATCAAGTCGACAAATCTATAAAAAGGAAGAGGCATCATATCCTCGAATGCATTCATCGGCGTAAATCTTACTGCACCATGGCTGATTACTTTAAAGTTGATCAACCATTTGATACCTAGATCTATGAGTAGTCCATATAACAGATAGAAAAGTACGGAGAGTCCCGATCGCCTTAGAATAAATCCACAGAACATCCCAAAACTCATATAACCCATACACATTAGAAAATATCTTGGAACTGCCCAGGAATTATCAAAGGCAAGAGAAAAGGTCCAATTCTCAGTATGAAAAATGCCTATAAAAAAGCCTGTTAAAAGATATAACAATGCCGCCAAAAAGCTGATGACAGTAATTGAATAAAATTTTGCCAGGAAATATTCCTTGCGGGTAAGCCCGGCTATGATATTTTGTCTGAAGGTCTTATAAGTCACTTCATTAACAACTGAAAAAACAGCAACCAAACCAAGAAAGAAGAAGGACAACCAACTTCCAATATAACCGATGTAGTCCCAGTTTGAAGGAAATTTATAAAATATGCTATTGCCAGGCAGTGGATCAGGAAGGTCGTTAAGTTCTTTGCCAAGAAATATAATCGTCGGAAAGAATATCGCATATAACAATAACAGAATGACAATTAATGAATGATTTTTAAACTTGGTATATTCTAATTTTAGTAGTCTGTACATATTCGTATCTTTTCTTGGTTATTGCGCGTTTTTTGTAATTTCCAGGAATTCCTCTTCAAGACGTCTTTTCCTGGCCACGATGCGTGTGGGAATCAACCCACTATGGTACATATCAGCGCTGAATTGAGATACATCAATTTGTTGGTCAACCGTACATTCTATCCAGTTCGCCATACTCTGAATACTTTTCACATAGGGTTTGTCAGACAGAATTGTTTTTAATTTTACAAGATCACGGGTGGCAATTTCAATCGTGACATCATTGTTGATAATTTGTCCTATTGGACCTGTCGCGAGCAATTTGCCCTTCTTAATAATGGCGACATGGCTGCATATTTTCTCGACTTCATCAAGAATGTGTGATGCCATAATGACTGAATTACCCTGTCCTGCTATTCTCGTTAATATATCGCGTACTTCTGCTATACCCTGAGGGTCAAGTCCATTAGTTGGCTCATCAAATATCAGGACTTTGGGATCACCTATTAATGTGGCCGCTATGGCTAATCTTTGCTTCATCCCAAGAGAATAAGTTCGGAATGCTGATTTTACGCGATGTGATAAATTGACTAAATCCAAAAGTTCCATGAAGTCCACATGATCCACACGCTTTATTTGTCGTACAACTTCTAGATTTTCAATAGCATTCATATATGGATAGAAATTTGGCGTCTCAAGAATAGATCCGATTTTCAGTCGGTATTTGTCGCCATATTGTCCTTCGAACCATGTATAAGTCCCAGAATCTTGTTTGATAATATCCAGGATAAGCGCCAATGTCGTGGTCTTTCCACTCCCATTAGGGCCTAATATTCCGTAGACATTTCCGGGTTCAATTTTAACACTTAATCCATCAAGTGCCTTTATTTTTCCATAACTCTTACTGAGATTTTGGATCTCCAATACAGCCATACTATAAATTTTCTGCTGTAAGATAATTGTGCAGACCCTTATCAAAGTATGATATCGATAATTACTTGGATATTCACGACGAAGACCTTTTTACGGGTGAAGAGAACGAA
>JAJCYJ010000863.1 GCA_029262975.1 Saprospiraceae bacterium | reverse complement strand
TTAGGTTATTGGTACTGGCCCCCTTTATGTGGATTTCTTCAATAAGCCTATCGATTTCTTTTTTCTTCAATATCTATGTGTTTCCGGGAAAATCAATCCGCTAAGATAAAGGCTATTATGACATAAAAGTTGAGCAATCAGTGATTTAAAATGAATTGAACAATGGGAGCAGTTCAGAATTTTGTTTTTCGAGTTGTCACCATTTTTGCTAGATGCAAAAAATGACGCCAACTCCTTTCAATTACCTCGCTTTTCACCAGGGGTACCACTTCGTTCTACCCTTGGCTATGGTATTTCGTCCATACAGGACTTTTTTCAAGGAATATATTGAGAATTCATCGTTTGAATAGCCCTGGAGGGGCGGCACATTTTAGCCAGGGTCTGACGACCCTGGTTTCATAGAGTAGAAATATAATACCAAATTAGCTATAAAATGTCGCATAATTCAGCGTATAGTTTTCCAACCTCTTCGTTAAAAATACCTGGCTGCTCGACGGCGGTCTCGCGTTCAGGCAGGCTCGACATAACTAAGGCTATGTCTGCGTTTTTTGTCTCGACATTGAAAATCTATTTCGAGAAATTATATACAACAAAATACACCTAAGTTGGCATATGCTCTGTAGGAGCGACAGTTTAGTACAATTTATCTACATCTGGTAGAATTGCACCCGGAACAATTGATAAAGCAAATTGGATTAATTATGGCGCTGTGTCTTTTTTGTTAAATTGTATCACAAATGAAGAACATAAAAGAAGATCTTATACATTATATCTGGAAAACCAAGAGTTTTAATCAAAAAGACTTATTAACAACTGAAGGTGTTCCCCTCAATATTATATCCTTTGGACAACACAATCATGATGCAGGACCGGATTTTTTAAATGCCCGAGTATCCATGAATGGCGTCACTTGGGCAGGCCATATTGAAATTCATCTTAAATCTTCTGATTGGCTGAAACATCGTCACAATCACGACCGGCAGTATCAAAATGTAATACTTCATGTGGTTCTTGAAGCGGATACGGTCATCAGGCTTTCGGATGGCACGATTATTCCATGTCTTGAATTAAGGTCGAGAATAGATAAAAAACTAATTTCGAAATACCAATATTTACAAAACACTAAGTCCTGGATACCTTGTGCGTCAGAAATTGCTTCTGTAGACACCCTTTCAAAACAATTGACTATCGATCGAAACCTAACAGAGCGGTTAAGTAACAAGACTGAGGAATTAATTACACAATTATCAGATCTTAATAATGACTGGTCCGAATTAATCTATCAAAAACTGGCATGGGCTTTTGGCTTAAAAGTTAATGCTGATGCCATGTTGGTGCTCGCCAAATCACTACCGTATAAGATAATTCAAAAAAACCGGGATCATATTAATAACATTGAAGCGCTCTTGTTCGGACAATCTGGATTACTCCCGGATGATCCTATGGATAGTTATGTGGAGCGCCTTCGAAGTCAGTACCGATTGATGCAAGAAAAATATGCACTTAAACCAATCTCCAAAGTTTTATGGAAATTTTCAAGATTGCGTCCTGCTGGCTTCCCGACCATTCGGATTGCACAATTTGCACAATTATTACATTTAGGACCAAGACTCGAGCATCTTTTTTTTCATGAAAATCTGGAGTCCGCAGAGAGTATTCTTGATATTAAAGTATCTGATTATTGGAAGGATCATTATCGATTTGGTAAGCTCTCTTCAAACAGAAAAAAATCTATAGGCACAACTACTAAAGCCATCATTATGATCAATGCAGTTGTCCCGATACTCTTCATGTATGGCATCGTCAGGAAGAGCGAATCTCATAAAGAGAAGGCTATTCATCTACTTGAACGAATTCCTCCGGAACATAATGGCATTACAAATCGTTGGAAAGACCTGGGAATGAATAACCAGACGGCCGCGGACTCGCAAGCACTCATCCAGTTAAAAAAGTTTAACTGTGATCACTATAAGTGCATGGATTGTCCGATAGGTCATAAAATTATTAGTGATACCACATGATCAGAGAGAGACTTATCCAAATTTTACTATCCCCGCTTTCAATTTTATTTGGATTAGGCATCATTCTTCGCAATAGTCTCTATGATTGGGGGATTCTCAAATCAGCCTCTTTTAATCTGCCTGTTATCGGCGTTGGGAATCTGACATTGGGTGGAGCAGGAAAGACACCTCATGTAGAATACTTGATTAGACTCTTAAGTCCTTATTTACAGGTGGCCACTTTAAGTCGCGGCTATAAAAGAAAGACCCGTGGGTATCGTCTCGTCAGAAAAGGGGATAATTCATTAAGTGTAGGGGATGAACCGCTGCAATACTTTCTCAAATATCCGCAAGTCAAGGTGGCAGTGTCTGAAAGTCGCTCCATCGGCATACCTATGATGCTCAGCGAACATCCCGGGATACAAGTTATTCTCCTGGATGATAGCTATCAACATTTATCCGTGACCCCTGGTCTGAACATTCTTTTAACTGAATATCACGCTCCTTATAGTGAGGATATCTTGCTTCCATCAGGAAGACTTCGCGAATGGCGATCCGGGGCAGACAGGGCTGATATTATTATCGTTTCCAAATGCCCTGAAAGCATCGATTCCGATGCTAGTAAAGCCATGAAAGAGCGTCTTGGTATCAAATCTTATCAAAAATTATTCTTTAGCAAATACATCTATGGACCTCCTTATCATTTGATTAACGGGAGCAGACACTTGATTAGAAACTTTGATTCAATCATACTTTTAACTGCCATAGCCAATGAATCCTATTTAAAGTCACATATAGAGTCGCTCGTTCCTGAAGTTCATACAATGACATATGAAGATCATCACGTGTTCAGCCCTCACGAGATATCCATATTAAAACAACAGTTTGAAATTTTATCAGAAAGTAAACGAACAGGAATAATAACTACAGAAAAAGATGCTACACGACTGATTTTGCATCGAGAATATATCCAGGAGCACCAACTTCCTATTCTCATATTGCCAATTCAGGTGCAATTTCTATCCGACGATGGTGCTCAATTTGATGAATTAATCCAGGAATTCCTGATTAATTTTAAGTCTTGACACTGTGTTAATTACATATGTGCTATTTTATCATGTAAGGATTTTTTTTACACCTTTACAGTGTGAATAGAAACCTCATACTGATTTTGGTTTTTTTAGCATCCGGTTGTACCGGTTTGATGAGTCAGTTATCATACCTGGACTACAATCCCGTTGTGATCCATCTTTTGGACAGAATGGAATCATCAGGTCAAGGAAAAATACAACATCGATCTGTTAGAGCAATCAATCTCCTGGACATAATTCATGCCCCTATAACCACTGATAGCATATCGTACATAGATCAAAATGATTGGTATCAATTGCTTCAAAACATTCCAGAAAGATACAGACACAAGACATTTGATGATGCTGATTCAATAAACCAATCCAATGGATTATTTAAAACCTTCTACAAGTCTCCATATTCTTTTTTTACAGTAGATAGCGAAAATTTCTTTTTGAAAATTGATCCTGTTGTGCACTTTGGTATCGGGGATGACACCGAAAGTCAGGGTACGATATTTCAAAATACCCGTGGCTTGAAGATAAGGGGAACAATAGACGACAAGGTATATTTTTATACAAGCATATTTGAAAACCAACAGCGTTTTCTCAATTATGTCGAAGATGAAATAACCCGTATTAATGCCATTCCCGGACAGGGTTTTTTTAAGCCATATCAAAGTGGCATTATCTCTGGCCTAAATGGTTGGGATTTTTTAAATGCCCAGGCCTATGCCGGATTAAAAATATCCAAATCCATTGATTTGCATCTCGGTCATGGCAGACATTTCATCGGAGATGGAATAAGATCCATGATATTGAGTGATTATGCTCATAATTATTTCTATCTCCAGTTAAATACAAAGATTTGGAAGTTTCATTATCAAAATACATTTGCTGAACTAAGTGCCCAATCAAGCCGGGATAATACTGGCAATCAATTGCTACCTAAAAAATATATGGCCGCGCATTATCTAGACTTCTCGGTGAATTCCAGATTTTCTATCGGTCTTTATGAAGCTGTAATTTTCAGTAGGCAAAACAATTTTGAATTTCAATATCTGAACCCTATTATCCTCTATAGAAGTGTTGAACAATTTCTCGATAGCCCCGATAATGCAGTACTAGGATTAAATGTAAAATGGATTCCAAAGTACAAATGGCAACTCTATGGTCAACTCTTAATTGATGAACTACGCACGGACCAGGCTTTTACGGGTAAGGGCTGGTGGGGCAATAAGATTGGCTATCAAATAGGCTTAAAAAAGTTCGATCTGTTTAATGTAGAAAACTTCGATTTTCAGATAGAATATAATACTGCCCGACCGTACACTTATGCGCACCGGGATGATCAATCTCAGACGACTTCGACTACCAGTTATGCGCATTACAACCAAGCGCTTGCACATCCTTATGGGGCTAACTTCAGAGAGACTATTATCCATTTCAAATATCGACCTGATCGAAATATAAGTCTCCAGACATTCCTATTATTCTCGAAATACGGCGATGATCCAATTAAAAATATCGGGAGAAATATATTGTCGAATTATGAAGACAGATCTTCAGACTTTGGAAATTTTACAGGCCAGGGTATCAGCAACAATATTACAGCTTTGCACTTTTCAGCAAGTTGGCAATTTTTTCCAAATTACTTTCTTGATCTGCAATATATCAATCGCAATCAAACGATCTCTGACAGCCCATCTAAAAAGACGAACTATTTTGGATTTGGTATCCGAGCTAATGTATTTTCTAATCCTCTTCTATTTTAATATTATAGGGCAAAGCCGAACTTGAATAAAAAGCTTGAAGTATCTTCCGGGCTCTTCATAAAATAGAATGAGATAGGCATAATATCAAAAGGACTAATAAAAAAACCGCCACCATAAGATTGATGCCATCTTGTATTTCCTTCCCCTTCATTCCAAACCCGACCAAAATCATAGGACCCAATTAATCCAATTGTCATAGGTAGAGCACCCTTTGTAGTACCCAGTTTTAACCTTAGATCATTAGTAAATAGTAATGAAGACTTGCCACCAAATCTGTTCTTTCTAAAGCCTCTAAGACCATTATCCAAGCCAATATATTGAGCCTGATAAAAGTTATAATCACCCCAGTTCACGCCACCTTCAATTTTAGAAGCCAGTACAAATGGTTTAGGAATCCAGAAGTAATTATACAATGTCAACGATCCTTTAATTCGAGTGAATTTTTCAGTTTCGCTGTCGAGGTTTACATTATATGAAGGATTAAAAGAAAAGTTGATTCCCGTGGTAGGATATGCGACATTATCAACAATCGAAAAATTGTAATCTGCATTTATACCAATATAATTTGCCCTTTCAAAATTTTCAATATTCAATCCTGATAAATCAAACTCAAAAATAAAATTATTATCATCGTCACCGATTGAAACATATCTGTAATACGGGCCAATCTTCAAAGTAGACAAACCAGCATCTGATGAAAAAATTAATGAAGGGAAGATCTCAATATCTGTTCGTTCATATCTAAAAAAATCGAAGTCATCGAAGTCATCGACAGAAAATGTCTTAACATTTGTCAAGCCAAAGAAATTAGAAACGTTGTCAGGCAAATAAATATGGGCGTCCAGACCAAAATCTGTCCTGCCTAAAACATCAACAAACCTACCTCCATAGTCAACTGACAACTGATCTGAATTAAAGGCATATCTAAAACCAATATCGTGCTTCGACTTATAGGGATTTTTTCGAAACCCGTAGGTGCTCAAAGAATGTGTATACTGGATAACCAGACCGTCATCAGGATTAAATCCGATAAATGGAATTCCTATAGAGGAATTATAATAAAACTCTTTTCTATCATAGTCATTTACCCGGAAATCCAAGGACCTTTTATCCTTTCCATCCGGACCAGGTGCCATACCATTGTCAGATTTTTTATCATAAACGAATAAGCTCTTACCCTTTTTTAGGGAGGACTGATCATCCAGAGAATCATTCCCTTTCCCTCCTAAAATTCTTACTATGGGTCCCTTGGATGCAGTTCCTTTAACTTCAAACTGGTCATCACCAGAAAGCCCGTACAGTCTTACTTCCCTGGTCTCTGAATGATTAAATGTTCGCTCATAAAGCAAGTCATCTAATGATCCATTTTTTTTGATTTGAAAAACTTGCACATTCAATTTTCCGTCAGCGGTCCGGTTTGCCTGAAAAAATTCATCTTTATTCGTGCCGACAACATCCACATAAGTAGCCAAAAAATTATAATGATCCATGGCCCATTCTTGAAGTTTGGCTTTTCTGGATTTGAATGCTTCGCTATATTCTTCCCCCCTCAACGCCACAATTGGACTCGGGAGTTTATTAATTGAAGCAGTGATGGCCTCCTCTGTTATTCCGTTACTCATGTGTTCGGCGATGGATATCCAATCTTCTTTTTCCAGCTGGTTCAAATAGCTCCTGTCAAAGTGGCGTGCATTATAGGCCAGGTATTTCAAGTTTTTTATATCGGGTCCAAAAGTTTGAAACTTCCTTAATTCAGGACTTAACAATTTACTGATCCATGGCATAAGGCCCTGATATCTGAACATCACCTG
>JAJCYJ010000862.1 GCA_029262975.1 Saprospiraceae bacterium | reverse complement strand
TGTCATCAACAAAATCATCATTTATGACCAACAAGGACAGTTGGCTCCCTGGAAGACTAAAGTGGTCTTCCTGGCAGATGATGAAGATAATAATTTGCATATAAATGATGCAGATGTCATAGCCACAGAGGTGAATAAGAGTAACCCATTATTAAATCAGGAGAAAATATATTTTGATGCATTTCGACAAGAATCAACTCCTGGAGGAAATCGATACCCTTCCGCTACAAAAAGATTAAATCAAACCGTTGCTAATGGCGCGTTAGTCATTAACTATCTCGGTCACGGTGGACCTAATGGTTGGGCTCAAGAACGGGTATTAAAAGTAGATGATATTAACAGTTGGAAAAATATCAATCGCCTTCCTCTTATAATAACGGCGACTTGTTCTTTTACCGGTTTTGATGATCCTTCCACTTCAACGGCAGGTGAAGCTGCCCTCTTAAATCCTCTTGGAGGAGCCTTATCGCTGTTCACAACAGTTCGTTCGGTTTATGCCTCCAAGAATTTTCGGTTAACGCGATCGGTCTTCAGCCACCTTTTTGAAAAATCTGAAGGAAAGTATATTCCGATAGGAGAGATAATGAGAAGAGCGAAAAATGAACATCTTGATGACAACACAAATGCCAGGAAGTTTTTTCTTATCGGAGACCCAACATTGCGACTCGGAATACCTAATTTAGATATCAAAACTGACAAAATTAATGGTAAAACCATTGACGAAGATCAGGAGTCAATCCGCGTAAGCGCGCTGGATCAGGTGCATATAAGCGCTTCCATCCGGGACCCTCATGACAGCATCATAAAAGCGTACAATGGCGTAGTTGATATTGTTGTATTTGATAAAGCTTCAGATATAAAAACATTCGCTAACGATAACAGGAGTTTTGTAAAGTCATTTAAGAGTCAGCAAAATGTAATCTATAAAGGGAGAACCAAAGTAATCTCCGGAATGATTGATATAACATTTACGATTCCAGTGGATATCGATTATGTTCTTGGTGATGCTAAAATATCTTATTTTTCAACTTCGGACAATGATGTTGAAGCGGTTGGATTTACAGAGCGGTTGTCCATAGGCGGATCATCGATAGCTCCTGTACGAGACGACACGCCTCCAGTCATAGATGCATATTTAAATAATCGTTCTTTCAGAAATGGAGACAAAGTTCCTCCGTCCAATAAGGTATTGATTGATATTATGGATGACTTTGGCTTGAATATAAGCAGCACTGGAATTGGGCATGAAATGAGTGCTGTACTCGATAACGAATCACGTTCGACGATTTTTCTGAATGATTTGTTAGTCGGCAGACAAGAGGATCCATTGTCCGGGACGATTACATTTGATCTGAAAGATTTGTCACCTGGGCCCCATGAGTTAGTCGTAAAGGCTTTTGACGTAGCGAACAATGTGGGTGAAGCTTCTATTCAGTTTGAGATAAGTGATGACATTGAGAAAGAGATTCTCAGTATTGATGCCAGTCCAAATCCTCTATCAATCGAGACGACTTTTGAGATTGCCCATGATTTTTTTGATGACGAATTAGCCGTCTCTTTGCGTGTTTTTGACCTTCTGGGAAGGCTGGTTGAAGAACATGATAGCGTAGTCTTATCGAGGTCTGGAATTATCTCCGTAATTTGGGCCCCGATAACCCAGTCACCGGGTCCATATTTATGCCATTTTACTATAAAATCAAGGACTTTATCAAATTCTACCCTGACTGCCGTCAAAAAAGTGGTCTTGTTAAAATAATTATATGTTCTACAGAGTTCTTGTCTATATTTTTACGTAATCACCATTCGAATGAAGTCAAAATTACTATCGTTCCTTAACACGGGACTTATTGTATTATTATTTATCTATCAGATACACGGTCAAATATTTGATCCTGGTAAAGGCTGCGTTATTGATGCTAATTCAAAGTGTGTACCAAACTCACTTTTATCAGCAGTCCCATTCTTGACCATTATTCCCGATGCTATCGGAGGTGGCATGGGTGATGCCGGTGCTGCGACAGCTGCCGATCCTTATTCTCTGCACTATAATGCTTCTAAATTAGCTTTTGCTGAAAAGGAATCCAGTTTTGCAGCCTCTTATACACCTTGGCTCAGGAATCTTGGATTAACAGATGTTTATTTAGCCTACCTGGGAGGTTATAAAAGAATCAATGATCAGGAGAGCTTTGGAGCCGCCTTTAGGTTTTTTGCGCTTGGAGAAATTAACTTTACCGATGTCAATGGCCAACCATTGGGTAGTGGCAGACCAAGGGAATTTGAACTGTCCGCGGCATATGCCAGAAAACTATCGCCAAAATTATCTGCTGCAGTGGGTGCAAAGTTCATTTATTCCAATCTTGCGTCAGGATTTCAGGTGGGAGGAGTAGATATTACTTCTGGTAAAGCTTTTGCGGCGGATATAAGTCTGACATATCATTCCAATCCAGATCTACAAGGTGTCGGTACAGATTTTGGCTTTGGTGCCTCCATTACAAATTTGGGTAGTAAGATTTCTTACACAAATTCCAGCGCCAGAGAGTTCATTCCGGCTAACTTAAGATTAGGTGCTGCGTACAAAATGAACATGGATGAATATAACACAATCACTTTTGCATTAGATTTCAATAAGTTGTTACTACCTACGCCCTATCCTGTTGATCATCCTAATTATGATGAAAATAACGACAACATCGCAGACTATAGACAGAAGTCTACTTTTGGTGGAGTCTTTGGATCCTTTGGCGATGCGCCAGGAGGGTTTTCAGAAGAACTACGTGAGTTCTCTATATCTTTTGGTGCTGAATACTGGTATGATCAACAATTTGCTGTGAGAGCTGGTTATTTTTATGAACATCCACTTAAAGGAGATCGTCAGTATTTAACGATAGGTATCGGATTAAAATATAATGTCATCGGTATCGACATCGCTTATCTCGCACCAACAAATTCACAGCGTAGTCCACTTGATAATACTTTGAGATTTAGTTTCACCTTCAATGGTTTTGGCAACGAAGCACAGTAGAAAGCTTACTATTTTTGAATATATTATAAGTCATAAGTAAGGATAGCTACCCATAGGTTATCTCCTCTTGGTATTGCTACATTTATAAAATTCTGCCTACGCCAGATAAGCGTAATATTACTTCGCTGAGACAGGTCATATGTGATACCCGGCTCGATTCGCATTCTCGTGAAGTCAGTACGGTGCTGGATTTGGCACCACATTTCCAAACCAAAAAACGGATGAATCTTTCCAGGGTTTTTAAGTCGAAATTGTGTCAAGTACCGAAGAAAGTCATCATCCTGAAGACTATGTAAATCAAGGGCAAGATGCCACCGTAATCTATTAGTCCATATTAGATTCGTTCCATTAAAAGATCTTTTATTCGTC
>JAJCYJ010000861.1 GCA_029262975.1 Saprospiraceae bacterium | reverse complement strand
CGATAAATGACTTTATCGAGAAACGGATTTATTCTTTTCAATCCTACATAGGCCCTGCCAAATTGGAAAAGTAGTGCCTTTGATCCCATTGTGAAAATGATCCAGCCTATCCACAAGTATTGTGGATGCTCGGGTATAAACCAATCGACAAAAGGAACATATGGAAGTAGAATATGATATTGCAATATTATCAACACGATCATTGCAAGGAGATACAAATAGGAAGCATCTTTTGTAAAAAAGTAAAAACAGAAGACATAACATCCTATTATTAAATAGAAATATTTTACTATGACGATACCCCAATAGAAGGTGCCGTCAACTGGGTTCGGTAATCCAAGCGAAGGGTCACGCAATTCAAGTGTCGTATAAATCATGTCCCTGTCAAACACTTTCATGTAAATTTCAACTTCCTTATCTTTTTGAAAACTGGCATAGACCCTATTGACCGAAACGTGTTCTGAAATCTCCTTTTTCGATGCTGGAACGTAGGTGCCAGATCGGCTATGCTTTACTACCTGTCCATCTTGAACAAAGTATACATCCACCACATCATGTCTGGTAATGAATCTAAGTGGACCTTCAGGCCCCCGGGAAATCAACCACCAATCAGCTATATCGATTGCTGCATGGACACCAACATGTAACCATAACGTTCTTCTCCCCGTAATGAGAGGGCTGTCAATTTTTTTAAAGAAAGGAGCAGGATCATTGCGTAATAATCCTTCGATTGTAATGTCCCCTATTGAGTCCGTTAGATATGAAGTATATGCATATAAGGACTGTATAGGATAATTATTTTTCAGTTCATATTTCGAATGTCCAGAAGTATCAGTCGATACATTGGCAAAGATTGGACATTGAACCATGATCAAAATTATGACCATGGCCCATAGTAGATTATTATTCCTGGTTGATGACCATCCCATAAGCTTTAGCTCTTTTGAGCTCAATTTCTAAGGTACAAAAGATTCACTATTTCGATAAATGTCATTTTATATAGTATTCACAAGTAAAATTATTCAGTCATCCAATTGGCAAACATTTCTTTCATTGGTATCGGCGAACTTCTCTGCATGTTTTCATTCTTAAGAATCTCCAATCCGACATTATGAAATGAAATGATTTTCCAGAACGATCCGGTTTTCTTTAAGACACCTGACCACATCACTTGTGGAAATTCAGGTTTCTCCTCAGAATCTGAAACTATAGCTGCAAAAACATGTATCAACGCAGTCTCCTTATCTAAAAATCTGATTTTGTCCACAACGGCAAACTGTCTGGTATTCTTGTAAACCGTTGAGAAAATATTTTGATAAATTCTCTCAGTGTTCTTGAGCTGTCCATGTGGTCTATACATTCCAAACCACGTCACCACATCATGATCTTCCGCAAAATGTTGTGTATACTGTGTCCCGTCCTCATTGGTCCAGGCTGTGGCCATTCCTTCCACGACTGCTTTAATTGCAACTTCATCCTCCTGTGACTGAGCGAAATTAATTAAGGCGATCAGGTTGATGGCTATAACGATTATTATACGTTTCATTATGTATTATTTTAATAATTATTAAAGAGTGTGATAAGACAGACTTGTGTTTACTATCCAATTGTCATATGCATTTGAAACATGGGTCAAAGCAGCATTCCAGAATTCAATTAATTGATCTCCACTTTGATAGGTTAATACCATGATCATGATGAGCAAGACGTAAGAACTTACGACATCCAGTTTATTAGTAAGGACAGATAGTTGATTCATAATTTTATTTTTTATTAATAAACAATTAGTTGATGACACAAATATTGGGCTGATTGCGGGCTGAACGTTAACGGGTCTGAGTCGATCATTAATAAAAATGACGCACGAAAACCTTATAGCACATATGTGTTAAGGCTTGCAACATATTTGTTATTTTAATAAATTCATGTGGAGAAAACATTCCGATTCATGATCAAAGTCAAAGGTGACACGGGCTTGGTCTATTGATATAAGAATAGAGAGTCAAACGCTGAATAAATGGACAAATTCTTGTCTAAATCACTGTCGTTGCTCACTTCTTATGGCTTGCGCCAAATGTGTTATACTTTAATACAAGATTGATATTTACCGAGATACAGATAGATTAATTTTGAAATATATTTTAATTACTAACCAAAAATAAATTGCTATGAAACGAAGTATTTTTACTGTATTTTTTATCCTGATGACAGCTATGCTGTGTATAGCACAGTCTTTTATTCCAATTGCCAGTAATTTTAACAGCCCCCTTGGCGTAGAGGTTGATCATACAGGAATGATATGGGTTATAGAGAGTGGCTCGGGAGCAGAAGATGGGCAAGTTACACGAATGACAGCCCATGGAAGTACTGAGGTCATTGTCACAGACCTGCCATCATTTTTCAATCCGGAATTACAAGAAATTAATGGTCCTCTTAATATTGTTCTCAACCCTGACGGACAGTTTTACCTGATTCAGGGAGGTGGACCTTCCGAATTGTCGGGTACAATTATGAAATTTCACCTTGATGATTATTATAGTAAGGGAGCATCCTTAACTTCAGAGGATGCCCGATCAATAACCTATGTTTCTAACTGGGTTTATGCTAATGGTTTTCTTGATTCTAATCCCTACTCAATGGTGATCAATGAAGATGGCTCATGGATTATATCTGATGCTGGCGCTAATGCCCTTTTAAAATTTGATCCAACTTCTGAGGAGTTTTCAACTTTTGCTACTTTCCCACCTGCTCCAAATCCGTTGCCCTTTGGCCCTCCATTCATTGATGCCGTACCTACGAAGGTCATGTCTGATCCGGGTGGCGGATATCTCGTGTCACAATTGACAGGTTTTCCATTTGTAGGAGGTGCGGCAAAAATATTTCATGTTGCAGATGATGGCACGGTTTCAGATTATGTAACCGGCCTAACTTTAGTAACAGACATGGCAATCGACAACGAAGATGGACGATTAGTTGCCCTCCAGTTTGCTCAGTTTGGAGCGATGGGATTTGAATTCGGAAGTGCTCAACTGATTAAAATAAAGGACGATAAAAGTCTTGAGGTAATGGCTACTGGATTTGGCCCAAGCCCTGGGATGGGAATCGCACAAAATGGTAACATCTATGTTTCCAATATATTCACAGGACAAATCCTGGCATTGGAAAGATGCGCAGCACGAGGCGGAAGTATTTCTGCTTCCGCAGGTTGGACAAAAGAATCTATATGTGTCAACGATGGCCTGGGAGATCCTTTTGATATAATAATTTCAAGTAGCAGCGTACATAACCTAAGGGTGATCACGGACGAATCCGGCAATATCTTAAAGGTAGAGAATGGTACCAGGATAGATCTGGAAGGATCCGGTGTTGGCACTTGTAAAATTTGGAATGTCGCCTATGATGGTACGCTACCCTCCTTCGTGATCGGTTCAAGTTTATTTGAGTTATTGGGATGTGTGTCTATTTCCAACGCAATTACTATTGATCGACTGGACTGCCAGGGATGCCACACGCCTTTAAATCTTCGAGCGAGACATAGACCACAAGGAGGATATGATGTCACATGGGATCAGGTAAAAAGTGCTGTGAGATATTCGATAAAAGTAGGCTATAAAGGTCAACCAAATTCATTTGTTACCTTAAAGTCAAGAAAGAACAGAACCGTACTCCATGCTTCTTCAGATCAAACCATCGAATTATCTGTAGCTGCAATCTGTGGATTTACGAGTTCGGAATATTCTGAGGGGATTGAAATCACACCACCTAAAGGATACTCTTCAAAAAAATCATTCGGCTTAGGAGATCAGTTTGCCAACTTCGCCTTGGAAACGCTTGAGATATCCGTCAACCCCAATCCTGCCTCAGATTTTATAAATATTTCTTCCATCTCATCCATTGACAATGGAAGACTGGAAATATTCGATCTTGCAGGACGCAGACATGTTACTTCGACATTTAATAATGTTGGCAGAACTTATTCTCAAGAAATAAAAAGCTTGAATGCCGGTGTATATATTGTAGCTATATCTAATGGAGATGAAATCCTCATAAGACAAAAATTGGTAATTACACGATAGATAATGAGTAAATAGGTTTTAGGTAGTATTTTCTATGGGAGGTGAGATTCTAATTTCACCTCTTTTTTATTTTCGCTATCACAAAGAATAGATATCCAAATCTCCATTTTGCATAGATTCTCTCACTGATAATACCTATTTGGATATAAATTGTGCTTCATGGATGATACTTTATTCAACAATTAAATAACGATGGATTGAGTCAATACCAAAATATATTTTCAGGAAGAAGCTTCTATTTATCATATAACTCCGTTACTTTAAAGGCAACAAACTTTGACCTTGATTCACCATTTATTTTAAATCCATTCGCTCTGCAATATTTAACTAATTCCTTTGGAGTTACTATTATATCTATCGGATAAAGGTCAATTGCATTTAATTTCCGTACTGCTTTTAATTTATTTTCAGCCCATTCTTCCCAGGATTCCTCCATATCTGCTCGATCCTCTGAAAGTTTAAGGATTTCTTGAAAATCCTCTTTCTTATATATCCCTATTCCAATATTTAGTTTCATTCTTTTATATGTTTAGTGCACTCAATTTTTCTCTCATCCGCTCTTTAGTGTTATTGTACTTAAAAACTACCATTGGAATTTCGCTTATTAATAGATTGATTAAATTATATGTGTTCTTTAATTTCACTTCCTATCGGATTTGAAATTTTCCTTGATATTTCAGATCATTCATTGTGCCGAGAATTGATCTACTATTGGTTTTACATACCTATAACACTTATCCTTTTCAATTAAACTAAAGTGAAATTTGTTTGAGGTACCGAATTCTCATACCCCTAGTTCTCTGAGTTTTCCAAAATATCTATTTTTTTCAATTTGACAAAACACATCTGTTTTGTATATGACTAAATAATTTTAAGAAGTCAGGCTTCAAGAAATGGCCACCATTAATCTATTCTAAACCTTATCATCTTGACCTATAAAATTAATGAGTCGTATGGTTCACATTTCTCTCGATTCATTTTGTAACGAATCAATTAAAGATAAGACTAATTTAAATCATAGTATAAGAGAAAAGATGATTTTAGCCACCGATAATGAAATGAACATGAGATTCACGTCATTGGTGTGATTAAGGTACAAGAGTGTATTCAAGCCCGTAATCCGTGACAGCGACGTAATGAATATCTACACTTAAACCATCACACATCTAAGAATTAAGCAACAGAGAAGTAACCAAAATGTTTATTATATAGCTTCTTTTGAAATACAAGATCGTTACTTGACTTTTATAAGTAATGCATTATAGCCTACTTTCAAAAGATCGAAGAAGATGCTCTGATAATGAACAAAACTTGTTTTTTGAAATCACTTTTCAACTAACTCTTTCAACATTTTCAAAACAAGGTTTTCTTCGCCTTGCTCTTTCTCTTGTTGTGCTCCTGGTCTGTTATCGGTCTGAATTATTTGCAGTAAAGTGCCTCCGTTGCTCTGCTTTAGGAAGTATTCCATCTCGAAGTAATTTTCGGGCTTGTCTTCCAAGTCTGGCCTGGGAGCATATAAATTGTATCTAAGTTTTTGATTTTCGACTACTTCTAATACAGTTCCCCATTGTTCAAATACCTGTCCATCCCATTCTGAATTGAATCGTATTGCGTTTCCCACTTGCCAATCCTTCGTTAATACACTCCTATACTGCCACTCTTTCACCTTTTCAGGATTTGTAATTGCATCCCAAACCTGTTCTGCTTTAGCCTTAATGGTGAGTTTTGAAATATTTGTTGCCATTCGGTTTTTTTCTACTGTAATCTATTAATTTGACAATTATAGCATCCTGGACTGGCGTTATGAACTTGAATATAACTTGCTAATTCATTGCTAAATATGATAGCAATTTCAGGTTTAAGTAATTTCCCTTCTATTGTTTTCGCGTCTATCATCATACCATTATTATCATACACCCTAAGGGATAATAGTCTGTGCAATAGCATTACTGGAATTTCATTAACCAGTAGGTCAGGACTTTGAGCATTTTTCCGTACAAACACAGGTCCACTAGATTGATAAGGTGAACTGGTTTTATGATGTTGGTAAGGAAATAAGATCACTTCTTCTCCTATAGCCGCATCTTGTAGGCTAACCCTGCAAGGAAAACCAGGATGTTGATCTACGATCATTTTAACCGCACCTTTTTGGGAGCGTTCTTCTTCATTCAGTTGAAACAAATTATTAAAGCTATTTTCTATACCTGAAATTTTAAAATTGACGTTCATTATTTAACTTATTTTGTATTTGTAATTTTTTTGTTCTTTGAATTTGAAAGGGCAGTTTTAATATTAACCATAGTACTAATTATCAACTATCCAAATCGTTTCTCTATACAAAGATTTCAATTTAAAATATAGCCAACAATCTGATTATTGCTATTCTTCTAACATTATGGATTCGTAACTGTTTATGGCAACTTTCCTTTCGGAACTCCATCTGTAATTCCCCATCTCACCATCACTCTTGATTACTCTATGACAAGGAATAAGATAGGCTATTGGGTTTTTGCCTATGGCCGTACCTACAGCCCTAACGGCTCCATGATTATTAATCTTATTTGCGATATCTTGATAGGCCAGGAGATTGGCAGAAGGAATTTGGAGCAATGCCTTCCAAACTTGAATCTGAAAAGGTGTCCCAATTAAATCTAGGCTTATTGGGGTGGACGGCACTTTCCAATTGGCAAAATACTCTTTTACAATTCCTCCATTCACTGATAAGTCATTTATAAATTTTGCCTCATTATATTTAGTCTTAATTTTCTCTATGCCTTGATTGTCGAATGAAAAGCTACAAATACCTTTCTCTGTTTCTGCGCACATTGCATTACCAAAAGGAGTTTGTATTGCATCATAACAAATCACTAAATTCTTT
>JAJCYJ010000860.1 GCA_029262975.1 Saprospiraceae bacterium | reverse complement strand
GGAATATTATCATAATAATATGCCTCCACATGTTCGCGTGCTCCTATACAAGCATTTCCTGTTGTAAGAATTCCAATACAATTACAATGTCCGTCTTCTATGTCCTCTATCGTGGCGCTATCTCCGTCATCACATACCGTGCCACGGACAGGGCATGGAGTACTAAGACAACCAACGTTGCTAATATATTGACTAGATACAAAATTCCAATCTACTAATCCTGTAAAACTTGTCTTCCACCAAAGTGACACATGATCTCCACCACCACCCTCAACATGATGTAATTCAAAGTAATAATACTGACCTGATGTCATCGGAATAAGCCGGGTAGTTTGCTCGGGATATTTGTCATGCTCTTCACGATTAGAATAAGAATGCATAAACGCTTCAAGTTGCATATTCGCAGGATTCTCATCGCTACTCAGATAGAACAATACTTTGTCGTCTCCTGTAATATTGAAAAGTACATTTTCACTATTTGAAACTTCAATAAAACCCCGGATAACGGAACCAAATGAATTATCATAATTGACAGGTGACTGAACTGAATTAATGATCCTCGATCCGTCAGGAACAGCCGGATAAAACTCATCTGCATAGAGCTCTCCGAACTCATCGTCCATCAGGCCTCGCCAATAGGACCATGTTACTTCCCCCTGCACACCTACACAAATCTGACTGTGGCCGGAATTTGAAAAGAAAATTGTAATTAGAAAAAGACTACATGTGATATATAATGTTGAGCGCATTGCAGGTCTAATATTTAAATTATAAAAACATTCCTATTGGCATATAGTTAGCTGGCGGGACAGCAGGGCATCCAGGGCTATAAAAATTACATAAGTTGGGTAAAATATAATTCATATCATTAGGGCTAACACCATACCAAAGGGCGATCTCTGCATAAAATTCATCTACAGAAGTAGTTGGCAACATTCTGCCACGTTCATTAAGGTTAATAAGATTGCTCTCCTGAAGATTTAATGACGGAAAGGTGCCGAAAATATTACCCCCATTGATGGCCCCACCCATAACTATTTGATTTCCGCCCCAAGCGTGATCAGAACCATTTCCATTACTGGTCAATGTTCTTGCAAAATCAGAGATTGTAAAAGTAGTTACCTTATCCTGCATACCCATTTCAATTAATGCATCATTAAATTCACCGAGTGCATTGCTCAATATGGGCAGCATTCCTGCTTGCTGGCCAATGACATTATTATGGTGATCCCAACCTCCAAATGTTGTAAAAAATATTTGCCGGTTGGCCCCCAGATGCTGTTGGACATTAATTACATTAGCCATCATTCGCAAGTCCCTGGACAATCCGGTATCAGAAAAAACTGTATTGAGCGGACTTCCTTTATCGAGTGCCGTAGCAAAAAGCTGAATACTCTCTTTTGATTGTCTTGTAAGTGAACTATATGTATTTTGAAATATATTAGAATATATATCTTCTACCATACTGTCGACCGCTTCATCACGAACCTGATTCAAAAATCCACTATTGCTATACCATGATGGCAAGCCATCAATCCCAATATTTGCCGATGATGTATTGTCGTTAATTGAATATTCTAATGTTTGCTGACCAGATTGGAATCTGTTCTTACCATCCAATGAAATATTCATAGAGATCTGTGGAATTGTATTCATATCTCCCAATATATCAGCAATACGTCCACCCACCCCAAAAGCCGATCTATCTTGAGGAACAGACGTCTGCCACTGCATAATCTGATCATTATGAGAGTACAATCCCAATGGAAGATTTTTTAGACCCGATTCAAATTCATTCCTGTCAGCGATAGGTTCTATCAGTGTGCCAATATTTGAAACAAAAGAAAGGTTGCCTGCATCGAACAGATCTCTTACCCGGCTCATCCCTCCATGGACAGCAAATGTGCGTCCTGCATTATTATAATTAAGAGGTAACAGTTGGCCATTAGCAAAATCATTGCTTAAGGCAAGGGAAGATCTGGTGGCAGCATAATCATTGTATTCTGAAGTCTCCGTCGGAACAAGCACATTATATGTATCTGCCCCACCAGCCAGTAAAATACAGACGATCGCTTTATAATCTTCACTATTATTAATAATATGAGGTCTTGCTGCAGCCGTATTTATCATACCCAAATTAAGGGCTGTAGAAAGAAAGGCTGTAGAGCCCATTGCAGCACATCCTGCTTGCCCAATAAAAGATCTTCTTGATATATGTTTTTTACGATGACTCATTCTTCTTTATCGATTTATTAAAAATTCTGGTGCACTCATGACCAAATAGATAGCTATCCTAACACGCTCATCAAGATCTTCCGGATCTTCTTGTGGAAATTCTCGTAGAGCATCGGCAATAAGATTCATGGATCTCTCTGAAAGTCTGCCTTGAGCAAGTATGAGATTAAGCCGATCTGTTAATTCGTGGAGACGATCGTCTGTTGCGATGGCAATCTCATCAGACAATTGAAAATAAGCTTTTTCATTTTCCGGTACTGTCTCCCCACTATATAGATTCCATTCATCTGTAGGTCTGTCTCTTACGATCCAATCATTTAGGCCATTTAGATATCCTATTATAGTCTGACTATTAATAAGTTGAAATTCCGGAGCTACTAAATCAGCATCAGCTATCGGCCCTATGGGTTGATGATCTGGTTGAAAAAAATTAAAAACACTTGGAGAAGTAAATGGCTTTTGATTAATCTGGTCATTAATATCATACATGGCATTTCTAAAATTACCACTATCTGTGCTTAAATTAAATGCCTTACTGAGTTGTACATATCTTACAAATGGTTCGCGTAACATGCCAAATTCAGCATTATTTACTGCAGCACAATCTCGTGCTTCTTCATCAACTATAATGGCACGAATAACAGACTTCATATCGCCCCTCACACCACTTCCGTTGTCATCAAAAGCGGCAGAAACCCTGGCTATATATTCAGGACTAGGATTGGAAGTAACCAATCTTTGAATCAATAATTTTCCAATAAATGGACCGACATTAGGATGATTAAATAGATTGTCCAGTGCATCCTGAATATCAGCATCCCCATCGACAGGCACCCGATCTGGTATCATCTGGCCATTCAGCAATTCTTTCGGTCCGGGTTCATGCATTTCATTGAGCATTTGCATGTCGACAATATAGCTTTCACGATTCAGAGGCCCCTTGAAGAATTGATTTAGTTGCAAGGGTCTGTCACCCCACATCAAACCAGTAAAAACTTTTGAGAATTCGCTAATATCATAGTTGTCGTAGGTCGATATTGGATCTCCCATTCCATCGACCTTTCTACTCCCATCCGGATTCAATTCAAATAATCCGATGGTAAATAATTGCATTATTTCACGGGCATAATTTTCATCGGGAAATCTATTTTCAGAAGTATCTGTCTTGGGATTACTTTTATAGGTAAGATATTCCCCCATGGTTGCATGATAAGTCACTTCATTAAGCAGGTCCCGATAATTGCCGAATGCATTGCGAAGAAGAATATCATAGTAATCGGCAAAAGCATATGGATGATTTCCAAATCCAGAGTTTCTTGAAATAACCAGAATTTCACTCAATGCAAAAGCAACTCTTTGTCTTAAATAATCTTGCTGTGTCATATGATATTGCCACCATGCATAATCCCAAAAAATCATGCTCGTTCCCGCATCGGGATTACCTTCACCTACCTTCCTGAATTCGTGATATGTTATTACCTGGTCTAATACTGAAGGACCAACGGGAAGGGCCAGTTGTGCATCTAACCAATCCTCCAAACCCATTGTTGCGATGTCTTCAATAATTTGAAAATTAGCTCCAAAAGTAGACTGGGCTGTCAGCTTAGCCGCAGCATTATGATTTGGTAAGAAACCACTTCTATTCAATGTATTGATAGGGTCACTACCACTATCGCTACTTGTCGTTGTTATTCCATCAGAATTGCCCATTCCTATAACTTTCATTCCTGATTGCCCTTTGGCTGAAAGAATCGTAATAAGACCAATAAATATTAATAAATACTTCACCTTTGAATACTTCATTTTTAGAAAAACGGTACCATTAGACATGATATGTCCTGGCTTTACTAATCAATTCAGGCTGGTGATAATCTAGGTATGCTTTATCCTTTCCGCAGGTATGTGAACGGAAAGGTCAAAATTAACAAGGGTTTTTGAGTCCGATATATGGTAAACCCTCAAATACAAAGATATTAGAAATAAATATAATGCAATAGAGGGGGCTTTTACTTGATATTATTAGTTTTCGAGAGGCAACTCTCCTTTGTAGCTATTTGTACAGTTTTAAAAGATCAGGACGCTGATTTTTGTTGAGACCAGAATAGCTCTGCTTCTTTTTCCATGATACACAACCTCGTATAATAATCAGGATACTCCATCAAATGTGCCCACGCAATCTTGCCTGTAAGTAAAAGATTGTCATCAGTGACGTTGGTTTGAGGAAATCTGGTTCCATGTTCAAATTCTATATTTATTCCAATTGTGAATTCGGTCAGACTTACATTTGCCCAATCTATACCTAGTTCATCTCCGATCTCTTGAGTTTCTTGGCTTGTTATCTTTTGCATCTTTTAAAAGTTTACTTGATTTAATATTATTCCAATATTCTCTTCTCATTTAAAAGAATGAAAGACTTATGAATGTGTGTTTAATACCAAATACTCTGATTTCAATTTATATTCCTAAATCTGCAAGTACATTCAAGAAAAGGTCTGAACGATTTTATTTTTCAATACTCCATTTTGTCATTCTTCCATAAAACGAAGATCGAAGCTTCTGCCACATCAAGGGATGATATGAGATATGCTTCGGGGTGATTTTAATTAGTATAAAAAATCAAATTATGCTCCTAATGTCTTCATCCAACATTTGATCAGAGCGAGAGATAAGTCTAACTAATGCGGCCCCAATTTTTGTTTTTAGCCTTCATTTTGTCCAAATGTCGCTTTGTTTGTATCATAGCTGGGGCTTCTAAGGTCGGGTCTGATGTAAGGATGTCCATGGCAAAGTGTCGCGCAGTCTGCATGATTTTTATATCACTGACTATATTGGCTATTTTCAAGTCAAGGATTCCACTTTGCTGGGTACCTTCAAGGTCTCCGGGTCCACGAAGTTTCATGTCTACTTCGGCTATCTCAAATCCATTATTGGTTCGGCACATGGTTTTGATTCGTTCTCTGGCATAGTGCGTTAATGAAGTCTTCGTCATTAATATACAGAATGATTGCTCTGCCCCTCGACCTACCCTACCCCTTAATTGATGTAATTGAGAAAGACCAAAACGGCCAGCATTTTCTATGATCATCACAGATGCATTAGGAACGTCTACGCCTACTTCTATAACTGTGGTTGCCACCATAATCTGAGCTTTCCTATTAACAAATCGTTGCATCTCCATATCCTTATCAGAAGCTTTCATTCTCCCATGAACAACTGCAATCTTATAATCTGAAATTGGAAAATAGTTTAACAACTCTTCATATCCCTGTTGTAAATTTTCGAGATCAAGTGTCTCCGACTCTTCTATCAAAGGATAAACGATGTATATCTGATGGCCATCTGCAATTTCCTTCTTCATGAATTTGATAATTCTCATCCGATCCCCTTCAGTTCTGTGAATGGTCTGAATCGGTTTTCGTCCTGGTGGGAGTTCATCGATTACAGATACATCAAGATCTCCATATGTAGTCATGGCCAGTGTTCTTGGTATTGGTGTTGCTGTCATAACAAGAATGTGTGGCGGTACATCTTCATTTTTCATCCATAGTTTAGCGCGCTGGGCAACCCCAAATCTGTGTTGTTCGTCTGTTACTGCAAGACCCAGCATTTTAAATTGAACAGGGTCTTCCAGGATAGCATGCGTTCCAATAAGGATATGAATGTGTCCATCGCGTAAAAATTTAAATAACTCCTTTCGTACGCGACCTTTAACAGAACCCGATAAAAAACCAACGTGAATACCAAGACCTTTAACACTCTCTGAAATTGACTTAAAGTGTTGTTGGGCCAAAATTTCTGTTGGTGCGAGAAGACAGGCTTGATATCCGTTATCCAACGTTATCAGCATTGACATAAGTGCTACGACTGTTTTTCCGCTCCCGACATCTCCCTGCAATAGACGATTCATTTGAATCTTACTGCCCATATCTGCGCGAATCTCTTTAATCACCTTTTTTTGAGCTCCTGTCAGCTCAAATGTTAATTTTTCCTGGTAGAACTTATTGAAATATGTACCGACAGTGCTGAATACAAGACCTTTTAATTTCTTTTCCCTGATTTTCTTTACTTGAAGTATCCGCAATTGTAAAAAAAATAATTCTTCGAACTTTAACCGATTTGCCGCATGAGATCTTTCAGTTTCATTCTGCGGAAAATGAATCCAGCGATATGCCTGATAACGAGAGCATAGCTTAAGGACTTTTGTTACTTGGACCGGAAGGATTTCATGAAAATGTTCTTCTCGTAGCAATTTAAATATATGCTCAAGTATATTCCTTCTCGTCCTCATCCCAATATTCTTTCTGTTCAGTATCTCTGTTGATCCATAAACAGGCAAAAAAGCACTCTTTTGTTCTGCTTTAGCAGCAAGTTCCATCTCGGGATGCGGTATTGAGCGCTTGCCTCTATAGACATTTACTTTGCCAAAGAGTACATATTCCTGGTTAACTTTCAGCGAGTCTGCGATCCATTTTGCTCCCTGAAACCAAGTTAATTCAATAAATCCAGAGGCATCTTTAAACATTCCGGTCAATCTGCTTCTACTCTTTCCACGCACTTTTTCCAGACTGATGAGTGTTCCTTTTAATTGGACACTATCTCCATTTCTTACATCTTTAATGAGCGAAAAAACAGATCGGTCATCATATCTGAAAGGAAAAATATTGATCAAATCTTCCACGTGATGGACACCCAATTCACTTCGGAATAACTCAGCTCTCGATTCGCCGACACCTTTTACAAACTCAATTTTTTGTTTTAATGGACTATGAAAGTCAGTCATGTCCCAAAAGTAAATCAAGATGACAACTTATCTGAACCCGAGACCAAAGATTCCCTTTATTGATATACCTTTGTGTTATGGGTTCCCGAAGACAATTACAAGTAGGCGAGTTAATAAAAAGACATTTTAGTACCGTACTTCAACAAGAGGGTACGTACATCTACGGATCCCAGGTGTTAGTATCCGTCACCCATGTGCTTATGTCTCCCGACCTGGGATTGGCTAAAATATATTTGAGCGTATACAATGCAGATGATAAGGATGTCATCCTTCAGCAAATAAATGAATCATTACATAGACTAAAACAGCAGCTTTCTGCCCGGATACGCAAACATGTAAGACGTATTCCTAATATAGACTTCTACCTGGATGAAACGCTTGATGAAATTGATAAAGTCGAAGATCTCTTTGGCAGGATAAAAAAAGAAGATTAGCTTATCCTCATTAAATTACTCAAGATATCGATGGGCGAATCCTGAAATTTCTTTTTACCTTTTCGATCATGCCTCGCCACGTACAAAAGATTTTTCAAATTGTTGCCTTTATTCTCTTGGGCCATTCCTTACAAAGCCAATCCGATACTCTTATTGTTGGTTACTCTTCTGCTCCACCTTTTGTAATCGAAGATGACAATCATCGATATGGTATATCCATTTGGCTCTGGGAAAAGATAGCCAAAGATTTGGACCTAAATTATAGATTAGAAAGGTATTCATTCTCCGAGATGCTTGATGGAGTTGGAGATGGTCAGATAGATGTAAGTATAAACCCACTCACAATGACTGCAGCTCGCAGTCGTAGCTTCAATTTCACAAGTCCCTTTTATGTCTCCTGTGATACGGTAGTGATGAAGAAAAAAGGAAGGTGGGAACATCTGATATTAATTCTTTCCACCTTTTTCTCAATGGAATTTCTGGGTGCCTTGCTACTCCTCGTGATCACTATTGGAATCTTTGGGTGGTTAACCTGGATATTTGAAAGAAAGAAAAATTCCGAACAATTCAGGCCAGGTATTAATGGTCTCTGGGATGGGATGTGGTGGTCGACTGTGACTATGACCACTGTCGGCTATGGGGATAAATCACCAAAAAGTGTTGGCGGTAAAATTGTTGCGCTCGTGTGGATGTTTTCGGCATTAATATTTTTATCTGGACTCACGGCCAGCATAGCTTCCATTTTATTAAGAGATCAGACAGATTTAGCCGGAATCAATGCAACAGAATTACGATCTCTTGATGTCGGCACTATGAGAAATACGGGCACAGAAGGCTATTTAAGAGGTAGATTTTATAATCACATTACAACCTATGATGACATTTTCGAAGGATTGCATTCAGTGGAGCAAAATGTTAATAAAGCCTTCATTTATGACGAACCAATTATAAAATATAGACTTGCTGAACGGCCTCAAGAAAAGTTGGAAATACTGCCTATAAAACTCAACCTCCAATTATATGCTTTCGCCGTAAGTAAAGACCGTGATGATTTACGACATGACTTATCAGAAAGAATTCTTCATTACACACGTACGATAGAATGGAGTGTATTACTGAGTGAATATGAACTGTCAGTTCATTAGAAGTATACTTTAGGTATATTCAGGAGTAGTTACATTTTAGATTAATAGTGTCAACGATATGCATTATTCTTGCGGGCGTGGAAAGCCGCATGAAGTGCGTCGATGGGGTGACGCCTTGTGGGTTGGATTCAGGCG